>JAJYPE010000001.1 GCA_021795585.1 Actinomycetes bacterium
CGGGAGATGAAGCGCTTGACGCCCCCTGAAACGCTTTCCGTCCAGGGATGGGGGGCGGGCCAGTCCCGGTCATCGAGCGAGGGCTCGGCGTCGACTCCAGACCAGTCCGTGGCGGGCTCTGGATGCGAATGGGAGAAGAAGCGGTGGCTGCGCTCGACGTAAGTGGGCTCATCCTCCTCGAAGAAGGCGGCTGCGGCGCCTTCCTCCTCTTCCTCTTCTCGCTCGCTGGCACGAGTCTTCGAAAAAAGGGACTCGGCAAAGGACGAGGAGGTTTCGCCCCAAGGTGGCTCACCCGTTTCATGTGTGAAATCTTGATCAGACTCAGGGATCGCGTTGGCCGCCCTGCGGAATATGCGGCGGGGGCGCTCCGCCGTCCGAGGCTCTCCGGCGGGCGAGATACCAGACTCTTCCGAATGCATCTCTGTCACGGGTCGGTTAGGTTCCGCTTCATAGTCGGCCGGCTCCGGCCCAGGACCACTCTCGGTACCGCCGAGGTTTCCTTTTGGAAGCTCCTCAGTCTTGCCGGCGAGGAGCGCCAGGCCACGCCTCAGCTGCGACTTGGAAGTTGACTTCGAAGTTGCTGCCTTGCGTTCGATGCTCTTGGCAGCAGCAGACTTCTTCTTGCGGATTTCCGGATCGAAGTCACCACGAAAGATGTCGTCGGATGGATACCTGCCCTCAACCATGAGCTTTCCTCCCCGTGGCCATCGGGTTCGGCCCAACGATCGCTGCGGTCACAAAACGACAACGCCCGTAAATAACATTATTGTAGTTTTCCGCAAGGAGCGCACGCGTGTCTGGCAACATCTCGACCCAAGGCGTCCAATTGCGACTTCGCGCCGGCCGCATGCTATTGAACGCACCCTCAAGTGAATCACGCCGCAGCGGGCCCCGGATCGGTTTGGCCAATAGGGAAGGGAGGATATGCGGCGGCCCCGTCCCGTGGACCGCCGGACGCCTACGTCAGCTACATCTTCTCTTATGATTTAGATGCCCTGGGCATGGAGGACCGCAGGCAAATGCCGGTGTGGCGCAGTTGGTAGCGCAGGCGATTTGTAATCGTCAGGTCGTGGGTTCGAGTCCCACCACCGGCTCAGATTTTTGCCCCCTGATCAGGGATTCTGTTGCGCCGAACGCAGGCGGGCCAGCTCGAAGAGCGAGATGGCTGCGGCGTTTGAAACGTTGAGCGAGTCGAGTTTGCCCACCTGCGGAATCCGGATCAGACGGTCGCAGCGTTGCGCCGTAAGCCGCGCCAGGCCGCGATCCTCGGCCCCCAGAACAAGCGCCACACGGGAAGCTTCACCGGCGTTGAGTGAATAGACGCTGCTCGTGCCGCGCACATCCAGGCCAATGCGGATGACGTCCATCTTTTCCAATTGCATCAGCGCGTTGGGGATGCCAGGCACCAGAGTGAACTGAAGATATTCGACCGCCCCCGCAGCCGCCTTCGCCACCGTGGGCGTAATCAGCGAAGTCCTATTCTGCGGAAGCACCACGCCCGTGGCTCCGGCGAGCTCGGCCGAGCGCAACACTGCGCCCAGGTTGTGGGGATCGGTTATCCCGTCGATGACGACCAGGAACGGCTGCTCGGACGCCTCGACCATCTCATCGAGATCCACCTCGCGCAGTGCTGCAGCGCGGGCTAGCACCCCCTGGTGTCCCTCCGAGCGGGTGGCCATCTCGAACTTGCGGCGAGAGGCGGCGATCAGTGGCACACGCTTAGAGACGCATAGATTGACGATCTCCTCGACAATCCCTTTTCGTTGGACGGACTCCTCGATCCAGACCTGCTCGACGCGCCGGCGACCGGCCGCCAGCAGCTCTCTCACAGCCTGGCGGCCTTCGATCTGTTCGCCGCCGAGTGAGCGCCGCCTGATCGGGGTGCGGTGTTCGTCGCCGTGGCGCTGGCTTTTGTTTCTTGGCTCTTTGGCCATCAGTCAAACCCTTCCGGCGAGGCAGAACTGGCCCTGGCCGTCACACACGCCGGCTCACAAGCGCAAAGCCGGCAAAGTCGACAATACTAACTGCGTTGCGGGCGCTTCATAGCCGAGGGGCCAGCAGAAGTGCCGCGGCGGTGCAAACCACGGCCTGCTCCTCGCCCAGCGGACCCACGCCCTCGGGGCTCTTTGCTTTCACACAAACCGGCGCACCCACGACCTCTGACATACGCGACTCCATCGCAGCCCGGAACGGGGCCAAACGGGGAGCCTGAAGTATGACGGTCGAGTCGACGTTGATGACCTCGAATCCGGCACGCTCGGCCATACCCACGCATTTGGCCAGCAGTTCGACCGAGTCGGCGCCGGCCAGGGTTGGATCGGAAGCAGGGAAGTGGTCGCCTATGCCGCCCATGCCGGCCGCACCGAGAATTGCGTCTGCGATTGCGTGGCAGACGGCATCGGCATCGGAATGCCCCACCGGCCCATTGGAGGCCGCGACTTCCACCCCTGCGAGCAGGAACTTCCGCCCAGGATCGACACTGAGGGGGTGAAGATCAAAACCGCTCCCGACCCGCAAGCGCCTGAGATCCCCGGCGGCAGTCATTGGCCTGCCCTCTCCACGTATGCCCCGGCGAGTGCCCGGGCGACGACGAGATCGGCCGGGGTCGTTATCTTCATGTTGGTCCGCTCCCCGTCGACGCAGGCAACGCGAACTCCCATCGCCTCGGCCGCTCCTCCGTCGTCCGTGGTGTCGATTCCGCTTGCGTGCACGGCACGCAGCACATCGGCCTTAAAACCTTGCGGGGTTTGCGCGGCAAACATGTTCTCCCGGGAAACCGAGCGCAGGGAGCCGTCGTCGGCGAGCCTCTTCAGCGAGTCCACCACGGGTACAACGGGCACCACCGCGTCCTCCCCGGCCTCCAGGGCTTCCACCACGCGTGCGAAGAGGGCCGGTGTAGCCAGCGGACGAGCTGCGTCATGCACCAGAATGGCCTGGGCATTCGCTGGTACGGATCGGAGACCGCACCGCACAGACTCGGACCTCGTGTCTCCGCCCGCGACGGTCAACGTGCCAGGCCTCTCCAGCTCGTGCCTCATTTGCTCAGGAGCTGCCACGACTACGCCCTCGCTCACAGCAAGAGCAGATCTGATAGCCATGTCCAGCGCAGTGCTAGACCCGATCTCTACGAGCTGCTTTGGGCCCCCGAAGCGAACACCGCTGCCTGCGGCCACTATGACGGTCCAAACGCGCAGGCCGCTGCGCCCCGAGGACAACGGCGGCTCGACCTAAGCCAGAGCCGCGTCGAGCCTGGCCTCAGCATCCTCCTCGGAGACACTGAGAGCAAAAGTGAGCTCGGACACCAGGATTTGACGCGCCTTGGAAAGCATCCGCTTCTCACCTGCGGAAAGGCCCTTGTCCTTGTCACGAATAGACAGGTTTCGCACGACCTCGGCAACTTGATAGATGTCGCCGGACTTGAGCTTCTCCACGTGGTTCTTGTAACGGCGCGACCAGTTCGTCGGCATTCGCGCATCCTTCTTACGCAGGACTGCGAAAACCTCCTCGACCTCTTCGTCGTTGATGACCTCGCGGATTCCGACCTCTTCGGCTTTCTCCACCGGCACCTTCAAGGTAAGATCACCGTAAGCGAGCTTGAGCACGAGGTATTCGCGGGTCTCGCCGAGGAGGTTCATTGCTTCCCGCTTTTCGATCACGGCCGCGCCGTGGTGCGGGTAGACAACTTTGTCTCCAACCTCGTAATTCATGATTCTCCCGGGGCTCAACGTGTCTTTAACAATTCTAGAGCCGAAGGACAACCAAGGGCCCGGGGCGAAGGTCGGTATTTTAGATGGAATAGGACCGTAGTTCAAGTGCACGGTTCAAATAGGTGGGGGATGAATAAGAATCTGAACGTGGATATTGTCGAGCTGTTGTCGCACACTCCGCTATTCCAGACCCTGGAAGAGGAGACCCTCGGGGCTGTACTCGCCTATCACAAGATCACGAGCTACCGTCGCAACGAGGAGATCTTCCACGAAGACGAGTCCGCCAACTCGCTATTCGTAGTTCTGTCGGGGCGAATCGGCATCATAAAGTCCTTTCTGGATCGCAAGGAGTCGATCGTCGCGATCATGGAGCCCGGAGACCTGTTCGGAGAGATGGGCCTCTTCGACCAGGAAGGGCGCTCGGCCACTGCGAGGGCCATCGAACGCTGCGAGGTTATCGAAGTCCCTTATGCCCCTATCCGCCAGGCGATCGAGTCTCGGCCCAGGCTGCTCTTATCGCTGCTAAAGCTGCTGGCGGGGCGCCTGCGTCAGACAGACGACGCGCTTACCGACGCCATGTTCCTAGACGTCACGGGTAGGACCGCAAAGCGGATCATCGAACTGGCCGGCGACAGCGATGAGTTCACTCTCCCGCTCACCCAGGAGGAGCTGGCGGGCCTGATCGGCGCTTCACGGGAACGCGTGAACAAGACACTGGCAACCTTCGTCAGGGCCGGCTACATCGAGGTCAACGACCGCAACTACCGGATCAAGAACCGCAAGCAGCTGCAGATCATCGCCGGTTGAGATTGACAGGCGCGCGATGGCGCGGGTGGAAGGCAGCGAATCCGGACAAAATCGGCGATCACCGAGGTGACGCTCTCGCTCGGCCCCGCCGACTACCGATCAAGCGGCTTTGAGGAATGCCGCGCGCTTCGCTGAGATGCCGAGGGCCGTTCGCTGGACCCTCATTGCCGGAGGTATGGGCGCCGTAGCCGGGTTCGTGGTGGGCCTGGTGGTATACCCCCCAACCCCGGCCTTCGCCGCGTTGGAACTGGGCATCCCCTCGGCGATCCTCGGAGGGGTGGCCGGAGCCATCGTCCAAAGTTTCACCCGCACCGGTCGCAGTAAACCATGAACTGCGGTTCCAGCCTTCCTCTTCGATAGACGTAGCGGAGGCGGTGCCAGAATCCGAGGACCTCGATGGCGCTTCGCCGAAAGGGGGTCGGTGTCGTGATGATCGTGGGGGCCTCGGACCGGATCCCGTCGGGCTGATCCGGTTGGCTGCAGTGTTCGCCGAGTCGGAAAGCAGAGTCGCGAAGCTTTCGACCGGCAGGTATTCGGCGGTCCTGTTCGGCGATGCCATCCATTTGAGCCTCGGCCACGAGTGCGCTTGGGTACGGCCAAGGAGCGTCGGAAGCGTTCGGTTGCGGAACTACGACCAGCAAGAGCAGGAGCGCTAATCGCGTTCCTGCTCGGGGCGCATGGTGGGAAAGGCGATGATCTCGCGGATTTGAGAGTTGTCCGTGAGCAGCATCACGAGTCGGTCTATGCCGATTCCCAGGCCACCCGTCGGTGGAAGGCCGTATTCCAGGGCGCGCAAGTAGTCCTCGTCCATGGACATCGCCTCCTCGTCCCCGGCCCGGCCCACCTCGACCTGATGCGCAAAACGCTCGCGTTGAACGTCCGGGTCGTTCAGCTCGGAGAACGCATTAGCAAGCTCGCGTCCGGCGACGACGGCCTCGAAGCGCTCGACATGACCGGGCTTCGACCTGTGATCTCTCGACAAGGGGGAGACCTCCGTCGGGAAGTCCATGACAAAGACCGGGTCCCAAAGACTGGCCTCGGTGGTCTTCTCGTAAATTTCGAGCATCAGCTTCCCGGGGCCCCAACTCGGGTCGTCCTCGATACCAACCTGCTTGCCAACTTCTGCCAACCGATCACGGCCTAGGTCTATGCTCACCTCGACGCCCATCGTCTCGCTGGTGAGCTCCTCGAGTGTCGCCCGGCGCCAGGGCGGAGCAAAATTGAGCGTGCGGCCCTGATAGACAACCTTGGAGGCCCCGAAAAGTTCGGTGACAATTTCGTTGACCAGCGATTCCGTAAGCTCCATGATGTCGCCGTAGTCCGCGTAGGCCTGGTACAGCTCGAGCATGGTGAATTCGGGATTGTGACGGGGCGAGATTCCCTCGTTTCGGAAGACACGTCCGATCTCGAAGACCTTCTCAAAGCCGCCGACCACCAGGCGCTTGAGATAAAGTTCCGGCGCAATGCGCAGAAAGAGATCCATGTCCAGCGCGTTGTGGTGAGTGACGAAAGGACGGGCGAGCGCCCCTCCGGATATCGGCTGGAGCATGGGCGTCTCCACCTCGATGAAACCTCGTGACTCCAACGCGCGCCGCATTATCGAAACGATCCGGAAACGCGTCCTAAGGGCGGTCCGCACCTCCGGGTTGGCCCAGAGGTCGGCGTAGCGCTGCCGATGACGGGTGTCGACGTCGTTGATGCCGTGCCACTTGTCCCCGAAGCCACGGCGCGCCTTGGCCAGCAGAACGAAGGACTCCACGAAGACCGAGAGCTCGCCCCTGCGTGTCTTCGCCACCTCGCCTTTCGCGCCGATCCAATCGCCGAGCGAAAGCGAGCAAAAAGCGTCGAAGGAGTCGAGATCGTTGGCGCGGGCGAAGAGCTGAATCGAGCCGGTCTCGTCGCGAAGCTCCGCAAAGGCGACTTTCCCCTGGACCCTGAGCAGCATCACCCTTCCCGCCACCGACGCCTTCACGCCGGAGCTCTCCCCCTCAGCCAAGCCGGAGTACTGGGCCACCAGCGCGCCGGCTTGGGCAGTCGCCTCGTACCGGTAGGGAATGCTCAACTCTTCCGCCATTTGCCCTCGATGCTAGAGATGTCCTTGGCAACGAGTCTATCCGTGTGACCAGCTCACCAAAGGAAAGGTTCGGCTGGCTCCGGCCTCCACCACTGTCGTGCGAGTGACTGAAGTCCTGGCGCAATGGGGCGCCCGCTTATTCGTCGGACGCTCATGCCCTACGCGATCGAGGATGGAAGGTTTCCCCAATGCGGCACATCACTCGTGCTTGGTCCTGTCCGCCATGCCTATGACCCAGGTGTACCGACCCAGCCCACGGCTCGGGCCACGGCGTGGACGGGCCCCCACGGCACCTCAGCGGGAAAGGACGTTCCGCTCGTACAGGAGGCGCAGGCCGTGCAAGGTCAGCCAGGGCTCGACTGCGTCGATCTGCTCGCAGTAGGGTGCGATAACGCTGGCCAGGCCTCCAGTGGCGATGACCTTGGTCTCGGGACCCAGCTCAGCGCGGAACGCCCTCACCATGCCATCAGCCTGGGCACCGAACCCGTAAAGGGCGCCCGACTGCATCGACTCCACCGTGGAGCGGCCGATTACCCCACGCGGCGCGACAAGTTCCACCTTGCGCAATGCTGCGGCGCTCGCCACCAGAGCGTTCATAGATATTTCCACCCCCGGGCAGATCGCCCCGCCAAGGTATTCGCCCTTGGCGCTCACGGCGTCGAAAGTCGTCGCGGTGCCAAAGTCCACCACCACCAGCGGGATGCCATAAAGGTCACGACCTGCCACGGCGTCGGCGATCCTGTCGGCGCCCACCTCCTTGGGGTTGTCGTAAAGTATGGGCATTCCGGAGCGGACGCCGGGCCCGATCACCAGGGGTGCGGTGTCGAACCACCGCTCGGCCATCTCCCTCAAAGCCTGCGTAGCCGAAGGCACCGTAGACGAGATGACCACTCCGGAGATGGACGTGAGGTGATCCAGCCCCTTCATACCCAGCAGCTGGACCATGAGGAGAGCCTGCTCGTCCGCCGTGCGCTCTTCGACGGTGGCGAGCCGGAAATGGTGGGTAAGCCCGCTGTCGGGTTGCCGTTGCCGGACCTCGTCGGGGCCGTTCAAACTGGATGCCTCGTAGACGCCGATGACGGTGTTGGTATTGCCGACGTCGATTACCAGAAGCATTCCCCCGGGCCTTCCTACTTCTCGAATACTGCGACGTTGTCGATGAGGCGGACTCCATCGTAGCTAGCGGCCACGAAGAACCTCGTTTCCGCCTCGAAGCGCTCGAGCGAGCGTAGGTCCTCTCCACTCGCAGCTTCGAGATAGTCGATCGCAAGGGCGGCACCGGTCTGGGCAGCCCGGTCCTCGATCAGGCGCCGCATCGACGCAAGTACCGGAGCGGTGGCGCTCCCCTGCACCGCATTTGCGCGCCCGGCTTGAAATGCCGCGTACATCGCCGGAGCGGCATCTCTGGCCGCCCGCGTCAAAAGGCGGTTTCGAGACGACAGGGCCAGCCCGTCGGCCTCGCGCACCGTGGGCACCACCACCATCTCGACCGGAAAGTGGAACTCTCTGATTAGGTCGGCGATGACCCTGGTCTGCTGGTAGTCCTTCTCTCCGAAGAAGACCTTGGACTTTCCCACCGAAATGAAGAGCTTCGACACGACGGTCGCAACGCCGTCGAAATGGCCGGGCCTATGAGCGCCCTCCTGCCTGTCGACGATCCCGCTGGTGGCGACACGCATGTTGATGGGTGCAGGATGAATGTCCTCTACGCCCGGGACGAAGATTGCGGCCACCCCCATCGCCTCCAGCGCTGCCGCATCCGCATCGAAATCCCGGGGGTACCGGTCGAAGTCGGCCGGATTGTTGAACTGGAGCGGGTTGACGAATATCGATACGCAGACTCGATCGCACAGCCGCTTGGCCGCCTCCACCAACCCGAAGTGCCCCTGGTGAAGAGCCCCCATGGTCGGCACCAGCCCCACCCGGTCACCGGCGGAACGGAACTCCTCGGTGCAAGCGAAAAACTCGAGGGGATCATTTACCGTGCGCACGTGCACTCCCTTCTTCTGGACCGTCAGCCGCCAAGTGCTCTCCCACAACTTGGGCGGACATGAAGACTTCTACGACCTGGCTGCCGAAGCGGGTCCGGTACTCGGTGTCGCCGACATGCGCGGCGTCGAAGTCGAACCCCGCCACCTCCTGCGCCATGGAGGAATCCAGCTCAGCTAATGGCACCAGGACGAAGAGACGCGAGGCGGCCCGTGGATGGGGAATGGTCAGCACGTCGTCCTCGAGCCGGATCCGGTCCGCGGCCACTATGTCGAGATCCAGCGTTCGCGGAGCGTTTCTGTAGGGACGCCGTCGGCCCAGGGAATCCTCAATTTGGGCCAGCCGTGACCAAAGCTCGTGCGGCCCTTCCGGGAAGTCCAACGCGGCCACCGCATTGAGCACCGGCTCTGCATCCGGCTCCATCTCCACGGGGGAGGTCAGGTAGATGGATGAGGTTCCGGCCAAGCCCGGAAGCAGCCGCAACGCCCCGATCAAGTTCGCAAGCGGGTCCCCGCTGTTAGAGCCCAATGCGACGAAGTACTTCACCGGCCGCTGCGCCCCTCGATCTCCACTTCCACCGCCGCGTGAGCCAGTCTGACCGGCATGGGCGGGTGAAGCTTCGCCACCTTGACCCAGACTCTTTGGACGTCGAAGCGCTCCTGCGCCGCGGAGGCGATCCGCCAGCAGAGGGCCTCCAGTAGGTGGAAGCTCTCTCCCTCCACGATCTCCACCACAAGGTCGGCCAGCCGTGAGTAGTCGAGGGCCTCGGCGATATCGTCACCGGTAGCGGCCCCGGCGATATCCAAGGTTGCCCTGACGCTCACCTCGAACTGCTGGGGCCGACTCCGCTCCTCGGCACCGACTCCGTGCCTGCCATCGACGCGTATCCGGTCCAATTCCACGACACCGATCATTGTCCGTTACCTGTAACCGGCGAGGGATCGCAGCTGAAGCACCTCTCGAACATCGTGCACCCGCATTGCCCGCACGCCGCGGGAAAAACACCAGGCAGCGGTAGCAAGTGAGCCCTCCAGGCGATCGCGGGGCGGAGGCATTTCGCCTTCGAAGCGCGAGGCTATCCTTCCGAGGAAGGTCTTCCTAGAAGTGCCCACCAGGACCGGGAAGCCCAGCTCGACGAGAGGGTCGATATTGGCCAGCAGTTCGAGATTGTGCTCCACCGTCTTTCCGAATCCGATGCCAGGGTCCAGCCAAATCTCGTTTATGCCAAGTTGCCTGGCCCAGTCCGCCTTTGCGCGCAAGTAGTCCACGACCTCTGAGACCACATCGTCGTAGTGCGGGTTCTCCTGCATGGTCCGCGGCTCACCCTGCATGTGCATTGCCACCCAGCCGACACCCGCCGCTGCGGCCACCTCTGCAAGGGATGAGGAGATGTCGTTGACCAGTGTCGCCCCCGCGTCGATCGCGGCCCTGGCCACCGAAGGCTTGACCGTGTCGATGGAGACCCGCACCTGCTTGGAGAGCGCGGCGACGACGGGCAACACCCTGCGCACCTCCTCCTCCTCGTCGATGGGCAGCGAGCCGGGCCGCGTCGATTCGCCGCCTACGTCCACGATGTCACAGCCCAGCCCGACCAGCTCGAGTCCGTGCTCGATCGCCTTCGCATGATCGAAAAAGTCGCCACCATCGGAAAACGAGTCGGGGGTGACGTTGACCACCCCCATCACCAGCGCGCTCATGTGCCTGGCTCGGTCTCATGCCATTGCAGCAGCGCCATGGCCTCGCGTCGGAGATCAGGATCGTCACGAAGGGCGCCGACGGCCGAAGTGGTGAGCAACTTGGAGCCCACGTCGGTGTGGTCCTTCATGGTCATGCAGAGGTGCTCCCCCTCGGTGAGGACAAGGGCTCCGGCCGCAGAAACCCCCTCCATGACCGCCTCGGCGATCTGGGTGGTCAGGCGCTCCTGGACCTGCAGTCGCTTGGATACCATCGAGACGACGCGCGCCAAGTTCGAGGCACCGGCTATCTGTCCGCTGGGTCCGGGCAGGTAGACAATGGAGGCTTTGCCGAAGAAAGGGAGGAGGTGGTGCTCGCACATCGAGAAGAACGGAATCTCCCTTAGCGCCACCATGTCGTGGTGGCCCTCGGAAAAGCCACCCCGCAACAGCGCGGCCGGTTCGGCGCCGACGCCGGAAACAAGTTCGACCCAGAGGTCCGCCACCCGCTTGGAGGTGAGCTCACTCTCCTCCGGGGGCATATCCAGGCCGAGCGCATCTAGCAATCCCGCCACCGCGAGCCTTACCTGCTCCAGATTCATCGGCCCCACTCGCGATCGTCAAACCCGCCCAACGCTCCCAGCCTAACCGCACGGCCAAGTCGGGATTTGCGAAGGCTAGGGGACCCTCTCACGGTAAGTGGCGATGTAAGGAAGGTTCCTGTACCGCTCGGCCACGTCGAGGCCGTAGCCCACCACGAACTCTGCCGGAATGTTGAAGCCCACGTAATTGATGTCCATCTCGGCGGCCGCCGCCCCATCCTTGACCAGGAGAGCGCATACCGCCAGGCTCGCGGGGTTGCGGAACCGCAGATTGCGTATCAGATACGAGAGGGTGAGGCCGGAGTCGATGATGTCCTCGACGATGAGGACGTGCTTCCCTGCGAGATCGGAGTCCAGGTCTTTCAGGATACGCACTACCCCGGATGTCTGGGTGGCAGCGCCATAGGAGGAGACCGCCATGAAATCAAACTCGACCGGCACTTCGATCTCGCGAGCAAGGTCGGACATGAACAGGAAGGCGCCCTTGAGCACCCCAACCAGGAGAATGGACTTTCCCAAATAGTCGCGAGAGATCTGCGCCCCTAGCTCCGAGACCCTGCCGGAGAGGGTCTCGGCGGAGATCAGCTCTCCGGCCAGGTGCGGATCCTCATCGCTCCAAGCGCGCGCGCCAAGTGTCATCTTCTTCCCATCCACACTCATAAAACCGCAAAGAGGATAATACGCCCGCGGGCCAACCATTGCTGAATCCGCCACCGTCACAGCGGGGGATCGAGGCGCCGGTATTCTATCCTTCCCCGGACCGCCTGCACTTCGACACGTCCTGACAGCTGGAGGCGAAACCGCCCGCCTTTCAGGATCAGAGCATCCAGCCGCTCCAGCGAACTCCGATCCGGCGGATATCCGGAGATGGCTGAAACCGCCTGGCGCAGCGCTCGCATCCGCAGTGGCCGCGGGGCGGCGCCGAGCGCGGATACATCGCCGGCGTCGATCCCCAGTGCCTCCGAGTCCAGGAGGTCGTCCTCCTCACGAAAGACCTTCGCGCTACGCGCCAGGATGGGAGCCGGATCCCGCTTGGTAATCTCGCCCAGCAAGGGGAGCAGCTCGTGACGAACACGGTTCCGCAGAAAGTCGGAGCTCTGGTTGCTGGGGTCACGGATCGGAGTAAGCCCCAAGGCGGCGCAGACGGCCTCCGTGTCCGCACGCCTAATGCCGAGCAAAGGCTTGGTGGGGCCGGGCCGCATCGCGGCCAGTCCGCGGGGGCCAGCGCCCCGGGCAAGATTGATGAGAACCGTTTCCGCCTGGTCATCCATGGTGTGACCGGTTGCAGCGCCTGCCGGGATCCGCTCACGACGCAGCTGGCGCGCGCGTGCCTCCAGGTTCGGTCCGCTTGGAACCTCCTCGCGCACAAGGTGGAAGGGCATCCCCAAGGCGGTGGCGAACTCCTCAACCGCTGCCGCCTCCTCTCCGGACGTAGGCCGCAGACCGTGGTCCACGTGCCAAATCGAGCCGCGGACTCCAGCCACGTTCGCAAGGACCGCCAACGCCACCGAATCGGGTCCGCCTGAGACCGCGAGGTCAAGGCTCTGGCCGGCGGCAGGAAATGTGCAGGCGGCAAGTAGCTCTTCGGCCGGGCGCAGCCCACGTGATACTGCAAGGCGGATTGCCGCCGTGCTATGGACGATGGAATTCTCCGTGACGATCGCCGGCACGGAAGAAAGGCTAGAGCAGACCCGGCGTCCGCAAGCGCTTCAGACCGTGGCTCCAACCCGGCCAAGCCACTTCCGCGGATCGTTGATCTCGTCCAGGTCCGGCATGAACTCGCTCTTCTCGAAAAGCTTGGCTATGGTCTGCTGGCCACCCGCTTCCTCGATGGTTTCCAGGAACGCCTTTCCTGCCGCGTACTGGCGCAGCTTGGCGTCGAACCCGTAGAGCTGACCGATGATTTTCGCCACCAGATTTGGTGATTCCCGGCGCTGATGAAGGGCCTCTTCGAAGCGCTCCGCCTCCGGGATCACCCCGGCGGAGGCGCGACCCATGATCAGATCTCCGTGGCCTTCTAGCACACTCATAAGTCCGCCCAAGCGGGAAAGGATCGCCCTTTGCTGGTCGTTGATGAAGAGCCCCGCAACTCCGGAATCGCGGAGCGGGTTGCGTCCCTCGCGAAGCTCCTCAACCACCCGGGTCAGACCGTCCAGCAAATCGCCGGGCCCGAGGTTCACATTCTCGATGAGGCTGCTTACCAGCCCGCGGTAATAGCCGACCATCCACGGAACGGCCTCGAACTGAAGCTTATGGGTCAGCTCGTGCAGGAGAACCCACCGCTCGAACTGCTCGCGGGGGAAGCCGAACCTGGTCTCGAGGGTGATGATGTTCGAGCCGACGATGTAGATCGGGGTGGGCGAGCCCTCATTGTCACCATCGCCATTGGCGAAAAGGGCCGCGTCGTACTGGCCGAGAACCCTGCGCGACATCCAGCCGAACAACAGACCGAACTGCACCGCGCTGGCCTGCGCCCCCACCGCTCCCAAGGGGCCAGGCATGTTGCCGGACAGCTTCTTGGCCAAGGGATCAAGCAGCGAGGACATGGAGCGCACGTTGGCATCGACCCACTCGCTGCGGGTTACGACACTCACGGGCAGGGTGTCGGTATCCAGATGAAGGCCAGATGCAGCCGAGACCAGGGAAAGTGCCTCGGAACTAAATGCGCCGAGCTCCTGTTCGGTCCGCTTGAGCACCGCCTTGTCCTCTGGGGGAAACGTTGCTATTAGGCCCTTTGCCACCTTCGCGGCTGTCGTCCACGCAATCACCTGGCACACCTCCCCGGGGAGAGAAGACCCTCCGCTAGGAGATCTTACGCCCTCGGGTTCGTGGGACGGTTAGAGGCTGGTGGGTGAAGCAATACTTGCCGCCGTTGTAGATCGAGAGCTGAGTTCCGCAGTTCGGTTCCTTGCACACCCGATCCTTAGGGTATGCCCGGGAAGCCCGGGAGAGGCCGGTAACCGGAATGCCGCCTACCGCTTCGGTTCTGTTCGCCATGGTTGGACCAACCCACACTTCGAGGGAAATTATTCCGAACTTTGAGCTCTGGAGGTCTTTTCAAGGTCGATCAACGCAGCAATTTTCACACGCAATAGATCCGGCACATGGTCTCGGAGACGGTTCGCGATCATTTGTCGCAACTCGGCTTCGAATTCATAGGCCTCAAGGCACGGAGAGCATTTGTCCAGGTGATGCTGAATTTTCCGCCGCCTGGTTTCCGTCAGCTCCCCGTCCAGAAAGCTGTAAAGCCGGGCCAGGACTTCCTGACATTCGCTGGCTATATCGTGTGTATGGTTACTTTGCACTGCGACCTGCTACAAGTCCACGTTCTGCTCCGAACTCGAACAACGCTTTCTGTAACGCTTTTCTTCCGCGATGCAAACGCGACATCACAGTTCCGATTGGAACGTCCATGATCCCCGCAATCTCCTTGTAGGAGAACCCCTCTACGTCGCTCAGTATCACCGCGAGGCGGAACTGATCGGGAAGGGACTCGATAGCGGACTTCACCTCATCGTCGGTAAAGGACTCGAGCACCTCCTCCTCGGCCGAGCGTCCGGCCTGCGCCGCTTCAAGAGCTCCAAGCCGCCTGTAGAGGTACAGATCCTCCACATCGTCCAAGTCGCTCTCTTCCGGACGGCGCTTCTTGGCCCGGTAGGAGTTAATAAAGGTGTTGGTAAGAATCCGATAGAGCCAGGCCTTCAGATTCGTACCCTCCTGGAACGACCCATAACCGCGATAGGCCTTCAGGTAGGTCTCCTGCACGAGGTCTTCGGCCTCCGCAGCGTTTCTCGTCATACGCATGGCCGCCGAGAACAGGGCATCAAGATAGCCCATGGCGTCCTCGGCGAACCTCTCTTTATCCGCCATAGAACCTTCATCATACGTCTGCAGTTTTGGAACCGTCTTAACGCCAGTTGAAGGCGCTCTATTCCAAATCACCGGCCGACCCGCTGCTCACGGCGAGTCGAACACTCTCGCGTATGTGAATCCGTGCCGCACTGGGCCCGCCGGGTGGGCGGCCCCGTCTTTGCCGACCCCTAGATGGCCCGTTTGGACCGCGCCGCCAACAAAAGAGCCACCACCCAGCCGATAAGTGACCAGCCGAGGAAGAGGTTCACCACCAGCACCAAGAGGGTGTTGGGGGCGTGCCGAACCAAGGCCACGATGGTTGGCACGAAATAAACGACCAGCCCAACCAGGCCGAACCACGACACGAGAAAAGAGAATCCACTGACCAGGAGCCCAAGCATCATCCCAGCTCCTCACCGAGTCTGTAATACCATGATGTGCCGCCGGTTCGGTGCGAAGAGCGGAACATCGACTCAAAATGATCTTTACACACCTAAGCCGCTTCGACAAGGACAGGGGCGGAGAGTGGCCCGGCCGCAAGTGGCTCGAGTTCCCGGTACGCAACCCCTGGCTGGTAATGAATTCGAGCCGGGCATAGGGATTCCGGCCAATAAAGGGGCGGGATCACATTTCTTTAATATCGTACTCCGATATACTCTTCGTTCATGACGGTCTTCCGCGCCGAGCCCCGCCGCCATGAGGTCAGCCTTGGCGCGTCGCCCGCCAGGATGACATGGTTCGCCGGGCTTGGCCTGTGCCTCGGTGTGGTCGGCGGACTGGCGGCGTTCGCAGTGGTGAAGCTCGTCGCCATAATCAGCAACCTGGCTCTTGTGCACCGAGTGGGATTCGCGCTCCCCAATCTGCGCGATTACCATCCGGGCCTGCTACTGCTTCCCATTGCCGTCATCGGCGCACTCGCGGTGGCCGCGCTCTCCCTTTGGACGCCGATTATCAAAGGTCACGGCATACCCGAGTCGCTCGAGACCATCATCCTGCGCGAAAGCCGGATTCGCCCCAGGGTCGTCATCGCCAAGCCGCTGTCGGCCGCGATCGCGATGGGAACCGGTGGCCCCTTCGGTGCCGAAGGACCGATCATCGTGACCGGCGGAAGCATCGGATCGCTTCTCGGCCAGATCCTTCCGGTATCGGCGGCGGAGCGGCGCATTCTGCTGGCAACGGGGGCGGCGGCCGGAATGGCAGGCGTATTCGCGACACCCTTGGCGGCGGTGATCTTTGCCTTCGAGCTTCTGCTTTTCGAGCGCTCCCTTCGAGCCTTGCTCCCGCTGACGGTCGCCTGCGCCGTGGCCACCGAGATCCACTATCTCACATTGGGCGCACAGCCTCTTTTCCGGGCGGGAGGGATCCACACCGCCCCAGCTCCCCAGCTCCCTCTATTTGCCATCCTGGGGGTGGCAGCCGGCCTTCTGGCGGTTGTGATCAACAAGGGCCTATTCGCCTGGGAGGGCCTGTTCCGCCGCTCGCGCATCCGTGAGACTTTGCACCCGGTCGTCGGCGCTCTCGCGTTCGCGTTGGTTGGCCTGGCTGTGCCCGGATCGCTATCGGTGGGTTACTGGGCGATATCCGACGCGGTCAACGGCCGCTTCCTGGCGAGCGCCGCCTTGGTTTTGAGCGGGGCCAAACTCCTGTCATGGTGGATCGCCCTGGCCCCAAACACCTCGGGCGGCACGCTGGCACCGATCTTTCTGATCGCATCCACGCTGGGCGAAGCAATCGGGATCGGATTTTCTCACCTCTTCCCGGCTCTACACATACAGCCTGCCGCCTTTGCCATAGTGGCGATGGGGGCAACGTTCGGTGCGGCCTCCCGCGCCCTGTTGACCGGCGGCATCTTCGCACTCGAGGTGACCGGCGCCTACCACCTCGCTGTGCCGATCCTGCTCTGTCTAGGGGTCGCCGAACTCGTGGCGGGCCGCCTGCTTCCGGAACGCATCATGACCGACAAGCTCGTCCGCCGCGGATTCCGAGTCGAGTTCGACACACAGGTGGACCCCTTCCGCACAGCCGTGGCGGCGCAGGTGATGGAGCCTCTGGCCGAAGGCCCCGAGGTCCCGACGCTGCCTGCCATCTCTCCCACCTCCTACCTCTCCGACGCACTCGACTTGTTCCTCAGTACCGATGCAGAACGAGTCTTAGTAGTCGACAGCGAGCGTCCCGTGGGCATCCTGAGACGCGCAGCGCTCCGAGATGCACTCGCGCGCCGCCTGGCGGAAAACGAGCCGCAGCCACCTACTCTGCTTCGGGGAAAGGCGGCCGAGCGTTTTCGGCTGCGCAAGGTGGTGGAACCGGACCAAGGTGCTGACCTTGGAGACGCGGAGGGAGAGCTCACCGAGTGACCGGTGGACAGGGCGAACGCCAGCAGCGCTTCAGTAACGAGCAATACCGCGATATTCTCGCCTTCCGCGACCAGCTCCGCCGCTTCCTGGCCTGGAGCGAGATGCAGTGCCGAGCTGTCGGGCTAACGCCTTCTCAGCACCAGCTGCTGCTGGCTGTGCGGGGCCACCCCTCCTCGGAGGCACCGACCATCGGGGAGGTAGCTGAACATCTCCAACTTCGCCACCACTCCGCGGTCGGACTAGTCGACCGTGCCGAAGCTGCGGGCCTGATAAGGCGCGAACACGACTTGAGCGACCGGCGCGTTGTTCGGATCCTCCTCGAACCCGCAGGGGAAGAGGCATTGGAGGAACTCACCGCTCTCCATGTCACGGAGCTGGCGGTCCTGGCCGAAGCATTCGAAGCGTTCCGGGCACCCGGGCCGCAGCACGGCGGCGACGGCCACTGACGGTAGGGTCGGGACGAATCACGGGGTTGGGTGGAGCCCGAGAGGGGATTTGAACCCCTGACCTGCTCATTACGAGTGAGCTGCTCTGCCGACTGAGCTACCCGGGCCCGGATGTGTTAATCCTAGCGATCTTCAGGGTTGCTCCCCCAACAGCGCACCGAGCGCCGTGACCTCGCTGACGCCGGCAGCAAGGCGGCGCATGGCTACTCCAACACGCTGCTGCAATCGCGAATGGGCCTGATAAGCAGCCCCAAGATCGCCCTCGCCCCTCATGCCGGGATGCATCTCGCGCAACATGATCGCGAATCCAAGCTCGAACTCGCTGCGCCGCAGCCATTTCAGCTCGCGAGTCAGGTCTGCCTCTGCTTCTTTGATCGCGCCACGAGTTACGCCGCCCTTGGCCACCCGTTCGCGTAATTCCGCCAGGTCCGCTTCCCCCTTCCGCTTGCGTTCGGCAACCACATCGTCCACGAAACCGATCAGGCCGCCCACGGAGCGCATGAGCTCGAAGCCGCTCTGAGGATGGTCTCGTGCCGCGGAGCCCCAGAGCGAGAGGCGTCGTAAAAGGAATCCTCCGGCCAATAACTCCTGGGCCTTGGCCAAGCTCCCTCCGCACAACTGCGCTGCCGTCGACGCCTCCTCTGGTTCGGCTCCCCGGGAGACGAGGTATGTCTCTATCTCTGCGGCATCTACCGGAGGAAAGTCCACCTTGACGCACCTCGAGGCGATGGTCGCCATCTCGTTCCCCACCACGGAGGCCACAATTACGTAGATCGTCGACGGTGGTGGCTCTTCGATCGCCTTGAGGAGGACCGGTGCCACTCTTCCTATGTTCTCGAACTCCTCCATCACGACGACGCGATATCGAGTGCCTGAGGGCGAGAGTGATGCGTACTTGATGGCCCGGCGCGCGTCGTCGACAGACATGCTTCCGTCGCGGTTGGCGAAGACGTTAACGTCGGGGTGCATGCCGGCCAGGACGGAGCGGCAGTCGCCGCACTCGCCGCAACCGCCATTCGGACACACCAGCGCAGCTGCAAAGCCGATTGCCCATTCCTCCTTGCCGCTGCCCGGTGGTCCGAGGAAGAGATAGGCATGGCGCGGGGAGAGGAGATGAGCGCCGAGCACGCTAACCAGTCCTGTCTGGATACCCAGGCGCACGAGAACGGGTGGCCGTCGATCCCCCTCCGTGCTCAACGCGGTGCTCCCAGCCCACGCTCTATTGCAGCCAGAATGCGGTCCGTCACCTCGGCACGGCTACCGTGACTGTCAACTACCTCCCAACCGTGCCTTGCGGCCAACGCGAGGTAGCCCTCCTCGACGCGCGTCTGGAAGTCCGCCCCCATTCCCTCAAAGCGGTCAGAGCCGTCCAGGCCGCGATGCGCGCCGGACAAACCGTTCGAGAGCAGGATCGTGAGATCGGGCCTGACTCCCCCGGCAGCGAAGTCGTTCAGCGCCTCGAGTTGCGGCAATGGAATGCCTCGGCCATACCCCTGGTAGGCGTAGAAAGAGCCGTCGAAGCGGTCGGATAGGACCCACTCACCGCGCGCGAGGGCCGGGCCAATGACCTGAGCGCAGTGCTGGGCCCGGGCAGCGGCCATAAGGAGGGCCTCGGCCGAGGGATCTATGTCATGGTCATCGGCCAGGAGCGACCTGATTCGCTCTCCAAGTTCGGTCCCGCCCGGCTCACGGGTTCGTTTGACCACCAACCCGGTTTTGGCCAGACGCTCCGCAACAGCGGCCACCTGAGTGGTCTTGCCAACCCCGTCACCGCCTTCGAGCACCAGAAAGCGGCCGCGCCTCGGTTCAGTCGGCATTGCTCTTTCGAGCCACTGACGTTTTGCGCGTCGTCTTGGCCTTTGTGCCCTTCGCTGCGGTCTTTTTGGTGCCGGTCACCGCCGTCCTGCGGCGAGTCGTCTTGGCTGCGCCCTCCGGGACGCTTGCACGCTTCTCCGCCAGCAGCTCGACTGCTCGTTCCAGCGTCAGCCCCTCCTCGACCTCGAACTGCTTGACCGAGCAGTTCACCTCGCCATCGCTGATGTAGGGGCCGAAGCGGCCGGAGCGGAGAACCACCTTGCGGCCATCGGGATCGGCACCAAGCTCCAAAGAGGTGGAACTGCGCCGGCCCCGCCCCGCTTGAGGCGTCGCCAACAGCTCGAGGGCATCGGGCAGGGTAATCGAGAAGATGCGCTCCTCGGAGTCAAGGTTCCTAGAGGTAATGCCGCGCTTTATGTAGGGGCCAAACTTTCCGTTGGCCGCCAGGACCTCCTGCCCGCCTTCCGGATCCACGCCGACCACCCGCGGAAGGGAGAGAAGCTCGACCGCTTCCTCCAAGGAGACGGTCTGGGGTGTCATGCTCGAGAAGAGGGATGCGGTCTTCGGCTTCTCGCCCTTGGGCAGAGTCTCGGCATCACCCAGTTGCACAAAGGGCCCGAACCGGCCAACCTTCACGTAAACGGGTTCGGCTAGCTCAGGATGAACGCCGAGTAAGCGATCCGACTGGACCGTTGCCAACAGCTCGAGTGCCTTCTCGATCGTCAGCTCGTCGGGAGCGATACCCTCGGGGACCGGAGCGGTCTTCTCGCCCATTTGGATGAACGGCCCGTAGCGGCCGACTCTGACCACGCACTCGCCGCCATCCGGCCCCATGCCCAGGGGGATGGTGTTGATCGCCCTCGGGTCGATCTCCTCCAGCTGGCTCTCCACCAAATCCTTCAACCCCGGGGCGTGGTTGCCGTAGTAGAACTGCTCCAGGTAGGGGATGGCCGGCTCTTCGCCATTGGCGATCCTGTCCAGGCGATCCTCGAGCTCCGCCGTGAAGTTGTAATCGACGAGCGAGCCAAAATACTGCTCGAGAAGGGTCACAACGGCGAAGGCGACAAAGGAGGGAACCAGCGCGGCTCCCCTCTTGAAAACGTAACCGCGATCCTGGATGGTGGAGATGATGCTGGCGTAGGTGCTCGGCCTGCCGACCCCCAGCTCTTCAAGCGCCTTTACCAGGGACGCCTCGGTGAAGCGGGCGGGCGGGGTGGTGGAATGGCTCGCGGTGCGAACCTCCGAGACCGGCACGCTCTCACCCTCGGTAAAGGCGGGGAGAATGGCCTCCCTCTCGTCCCCGGCATCGTCCCCGTCGTCGATGTCCTCAACATAGACGCGAAGAAATCCAGGGTGGGCGATGGTGGTGCCGGAGGCAGCGAGGTAGGCGGTTGCCGGATTGAGTACCGTCCCCTCGGGGCTTCCAACCGGGCCGGCCAAGCCAAGCGGGGCTGAGAAACGGACGGTCACCGAGGTTCCGGTGGCGTCCGTCATCTGGGAGGCAATGGTCCGCTTCCAGATCAGGTCGTACAGTTTGAGTTCGTCGGAGCCGACCACACGGGCGATTTCCGCCGGGTTGGCCCAGCGGTCGCCGGCGGGCCGAATGGCCTCGTGCGCTTCCTGGGCGTTCTTTACGGAGTTGCGATAGTTGCGTGCCCCTTTGGGCATGAACTCAGGCCCAAAGGTGTGCGAAATGATGGATCGGGCTTGGGCGATTGCCGCCTCGGCAAGATAAGTCGAGTCGGTCCTCATATAGGTGATGTGGCCGGCTTCGTAGAGGCGCTGAGCCGCGGCCATGGTCCGCTTGGATGAGAAGCGAAGCTTGCGCCCGGCCTCCTGCTGCAGGGTCGAAGTCCTAAAAGGCGGGGCGGGCGAGCGGCGATACGGCTTGGACTCCACAGCGTCGACAACGAGGGAGCGGGGCCGCAAATCGTCGGCAACCGACTGCGCCGAGCGCTCGTCGAGAACGATTAAGCTCGCGCTCTTCAGTCTTGCCGGGTCGAGGTGTCCATCGGAGGCGAAGTCGCGGCCGACCGCCACACGGGCCGAGTCCAATGCCGTCAGTGTCGCCTCGAACGACGATCCCTGCTTGGCTCCCGCCACCCTGACTGAGCAATACGAGGCGCTGGAGAAACTCATGCGCTCGCGTTCGCGCTGCACGAGAATTCGCGTGGCAACGCTCTGCACACGTCCGGCGGATAGCGCCGGCTTGACCTTCTTCCAAAGCACCGGAGAGACCTCGTACCCATAGAGGCGGTCGAGGATGCGGCGCGCTTCCTGGGCACTGACAAGGTCGGTGTCAATGGAGCGGGTGTGTTCGATGGCCTCGTTGATGGCCGACTCGGTGATCTCATGGAAGACCATGCGGCGCACCGGCACCCGCGGCGCCAGCACCTGCGTCAGGTGCCACGCGATGGACTCGCCTTCGCGATCCTCGTCTGTTGCCAGATAGAGCTCGCTCGCCTGGCCTACCAAGTCCTTCAGCCGTTTGACCTGAGCGCGCTTTTTGTCACTCACCACGTAGAGCGGCTTGAAGCCGTTCTCCACGTCGACGCCAAGCCGGGCCCACTTCTCCTTCTTCAGGGCGGCCGGTATCTCCGAGGCGCTCGTTGGCAGGTCCCGTATGTGGCCGATCGAGGACTCCACCAGATAACCGGAGCCCAGGAATTTGGAGATCGTCTTCGCCTTGGCCGGTGACTCGACTATGACAAGTGGTTTCGCCATCTGTTGCCCAAACTATTCCGCTGCCCGGCTGCGGGCACGGACCCTTTCTGCCCTAACAAACATACGGGCACACGGCCGCCGCCTTGCGTGCCGGGCAGAAATTCCCACTCGAAGTGCAGCGCCGCGAAGCCTCGCTAGTCTTCCACCTCGACAGGTGCGAATTCGTACGTCGGGTTCATCATGGCGATGTGGCCCTCGATCTCGCCGACAGTCCCCTCGGCGGTCATCCGCCTACCTGGCTCGATGCCCGGCACCTGGCGCTTGCCCGCGAAGACGAGCAGGATGGCCCCGGTGCCGTCTTCGAGGCGCACTGCCAATGACGGTACCGAGTCCATTGGCTGCACCCTTACCGACCGGACCCGCCCCGCCACCTTGGCACGGCGTCGATAGACCACGTCTCCAATCGCCATGGTGCCCTCGAGAAGGCGTGCGCCGAACGCCTCGGTCTCATGGGCCGAGATCGACTGCTCCTTCTCCCCGGAGGGCTTGGGACGGTGGTCGAAAATGACCTTGTCGGTTCCTCCGATCACGACTTCGAAGGGAATGATCGTGGCGTTCACGTGGGGAATCTGAGAAAGCACCTTCGCCAGGGCGTCAGCCGTACGATCGTGCAGAATCCGCTGCATGAATCCCGGATAGACACGCCTCGGCAAAAGAACCGTGACCTCGGAGTCACCGGGAAGCGCCGCCTCGGCGACCACGTCGAGGGCCGCGCGGCGGATCCGCCGGTCGGCACATTCGACCACCTCCAGGTCGAGATGGCTCACGCCCAGCCTCGACCACTCCTGCTCGAGGGTTCGTGCCTCCTTCGTGTCGATCTCAATGTGCACCGCCCTTATCTCGTCAGGGGTGAGTGTGCGCGCATATTGAATGGCACGTGCGGTAGCCAGGTCCAGATTCTCGACGAAGAGAATCACCTTGTGTTTGCGCAAAACCGGCGCTTCGCAGGCCACGGCCACGCCCTGCTCGAGCTGGACCTCCTCGGCGACGTAGCGGCGATTCAGGCGTATAAAAAGGAAGACGAGCGGTATGCCGGCGGCCAGCACGGCCCAGGCGCCCTCCTTGAATTTTGTCACCAGGAACACGACGACAACGATTGCGGAAAGGATGGTGGCCAGCAGGTTGACGGCAAACCCGCGGCGGTAGCCGGGCTCGCGCAGCTTCAAGTGGTGCTTCAACATGCCACCGCTGGCCATGGTGAAGCCGGTGAAGACGCCGATGGCGTACAGGGCCACCAGAGCGGAGACGCTCGCCCGTGTGGCGATCAGGATCAGCTCCGACACCACCGTAAGAAGGATTATGCCGTTGGAGAGTGCCAGGCGATGCCCGCGCCGGGCGAGCTGACGGGGGAGGAAGGAGTCCTCGGCCGCGAAGGAGACCAGGAAGGGGAACCCGTTGAAGCTGGTGTTGGCGGCGAAGATGAGGATGAAGTACGTGGAGGTCTGCAGGAGGTAGTACGCCACCTTCCCGAGAAGGCTCCCCCCGTAGACGGTCTGGGCGATCATGGAGATCACGGTCGGGGTCCCGCTTACCCGGGGTATGGGGTGGATGTGGGAGGCTAGGAACGATAGTCCGAAGAAGAGAACGCCAAGAATGGTGGCCATCACCACCAGGACGATGCGCGCATTCTTCCACTGGGGGGTCCGGAAGATCGATATTCCGGTGGAGACCGCCTCTATACCGGTCAGGGCGGTGCCGCCATTCGCAAAGGCCTGCAGGAAGATGAAGAGAGAAGCCCCTAGGAGCAGTCCGGAACCGGCATGGCCCAGTGTCAGGGCCCCGTGGACGTGCGATGGGAGGTAGTGAAGCTGATGGGTCATGGCCCGGTAGATGCCAAAACTCAGCATGACGGCCATGTTGGCCATGAAGAAGTACGCGGGAAAGGCGAAGATGCGCCCCGCTTCGCGCACCCCTCGAAGGTTGCCGTAGGCAAGCAGCAGCACGAAGACGATCGACAGGTAAAGGTTGTAGCGGGCGAGGGCGGGGATTGCCGAAGTGATGGCGTCGACTCCTGCCGCCACCGAAATAGCCACCGTAACCGTGTAGTCGATCATGATCGCCACGGCCGCGATCTGCGCAATCTTGGGTCCGAAGTTGTCCCGCGCCACCACGTAGGCGCCGCCGGCACGTGGGTAGGCCTTGACGACCTGGAAATAGGAGGCCGTAACCGCGGCCAGGATGACCAGGATGAGGACGCTGACCGGCAGCACAAGCGAGAAGGCCGCCAGGCCCACAACCGGTATCAGGACGGTCAGGATCTGCTCCGTGGCGTAGGCACTGGAGGAGATGACGTCCGAGGAGAGCACGGCCAGCGCTGTTGGCTTGCCGAGGCGTTCCCCCTTCATCTGCTCATTGACGAGCGGCTTTCCCAAAAGGGAGTTTTTGAGGCGATAGGAGCGCGTCTCGGGAAGGTCGTAGGAGCCTAAGGGCGCCATCGTCTCAGGGCGAGCACCCTGGCCCTTGGCGCCACTGAATCTCGCGGCGCCGTCCACCCTGGTGCCCCCCTCGTCATGGCCTACGGCTGCGTCATTCTCGGCAGCGCTGTCGCTCAAGGTAAACGGCCTCCGCTATCAGTTGCAAAACCTACACTATATCGACGGTACCAATGGGCTTTCCCATTGGAAGGCTGCGCGCCCGGCCGATCTGAGGCGGCCGACCTCCGGGCGACGATGAAACCAGGTGATTAAAAGTGCACATAATCGTCGTCGGGTGTGGACGAGTGGGTTCTGAGCTGGGCACGCGCCTCTCGGTCGAAGGCCATTCGGTTGTAATTATCGACAAGAATGCATCCGCCTTTCGTCGGCTCGGGGAGCACTTCTCCGGAAGGACCATCCCTGGACTGGGTTTCGACCGCCAGCATCTCGAGCTTGCGGACATTGGGTCGGCCGGCGCACTGGCGGCAGTGACAAGCGGCGACAATTCCAACATCCTGACCGCGCGGATCGCCCGTGAGGTTTACGGGGTCCCCAAGGTGGTAGCGCGCATCTACGACCCACGCCGAGCCGAGATCTACCGACGCCTGGGCATCCAGACCGTTGCCACCGTCACTTGGACTACCGACCAGGCCATGCGCCGCATTTTCGACGCCGCCAGCCAGCCCGACTGGACCGACCCCAACGGCAACGTGGTGCTTGTCGAAAAGGGCGTTCCGCCGCATTTGCTTGGCAAGCGACTCGGCAAGTTGGAGGAGATCGCGGGAGTGAAGCCGGTGCTTCTGACGCGAGGCACCTCAACACGCCTCTTCCAGCCCGACATCGTGGCGCAGGAGGGTGACCTGATGCACTTCATGGTCGAACGAGAGGCAATAGCCTCCCTGGAAATCGCACTCGGGGGCAAGGAGAAAAAGCAGTGAAGGTGGTAATCGCGGGAGCCGGGAGCGTCGGCTCCTTCATCGCCGAGGATCTGCAGGCCGCCGGGCACGACGTGCTGGTAATCGAGCAGAACGAGCTGGAGGTCAAAAAACTCGCCGAGCAGATCCCATGCCGCTTCCTTGTCGCCGACGCCTGTGAGGTATCCTCACTCCAGCTGGCGGGCCTGGCCGAAGCCGACGTGGTGGTGGCCGCCACCGGCGACGACGAGGACAATCTGGTCGTATCACTATTGGCGAAGCAGGAATTCATGGTCCCGCGCGTAGTGGCAAGAGTGAACAACCCGAAGAACCACTGGCTCTTCAACAAGACCTGGGGCGTAGACGTATCGGTCTCCACCCCTCACCTGCTCTCTTCTCTCGTTGAGGAGGCGGTGTCGGTCGGATCCCTGGTACGCCTCCTGTCGTTCGAGAAAAGCGGCGCCCGCCTAGTGGAGGTCACCCTGGCCGAGGATTCTCCGGCAAACAACGTGCAGATCGCTCAACTCGGGCTGCCCAAGACCGCCTCCATAGTTGCAATCATTCGTCTGGACAACGTCATCGTCCCACGCGGCAACACGCTTCTGCACGACGGTGACGAAGTGGTCGCGCTCGTCACCGAGGACGCCGAAGCGGAGATCAAGACGATTCTGATCGGAGAGAAGCCGATTCCCGGGCAATAGCTCCCGCGGCGCGGCACCGGTGGCGCCGGCCGAAATGGCGCCACCGACTTCCATCGGACCGACTGCACTACCGACTTGTATCTCGGCGGGCTAAACGAGAGAGGCGGAGAAGGCCGACGCGCTGTCGGCCCATGAGGTGAGCGGCACCCCAAAAGCGGAGGCTAGCTCCGCCCAGCGCTCACCCTGGAACTCCGCCTCCTCTCGCAGTACCACCGCGGCAGCCGCGGGGGATTGTTCGAGAAGTGACGAGATGATGAACTTGCGGGAACCGATTCGAGGCGCCAGCCCGACACCGTAGGCGCGCTCAAAAAGTATCCGCTTGGTCAGGAACGTCCCACAGAGATATGGGGAGGCTGCCAAGGCGACAAGGTCAGAGGCGTCCTCGGCGGCCTTGACGCGACCGTCCAGTACCGAAGGAGTCATCTCCCAGCTCTGGAGTTCGAGCCACCCGGCCACCTCCGCCAATGTGCCGACCGTGGCTCCGGCCCACGACGAGAGGCGCGGCTCCAGGCGAGTAGTCGCCGTGGCGTAGACGGGGGCCCAGGGAAGCACGTGCTCAAAAAGGAACGCCGCCAGCACCTTTTCCATCGCCGCCGAATCGCCGCTTCCCGGCGGAGCCTCGAGAAGCCGATCAATCATGTCGGCCACCATAACCAGCTGGTTTACCAGCGAGGTCGCTTCTCGGATCGGCTCGATCCCGGCCGCTGCCAGGAAGCCGTCTAGGCGCTCGGCGGGCTCTCCCCCGAGCTGCGCGCCCGGACTCAGGTAGATGCACGCGTCCGGGAGCAATTCGAGCGCAAAGACCTCGGTGTGGTCCGCCGGACTGAACCCTTCAAGGCCGAAAAGCGTGCGAATCTCGGAGTGCAGGCCGGCATTGGCCACGACCTCCGAACAGGCGCGCAGGACCTCGGCGCGGGCGCGCTCATCCGCGCCCGGAACTTTCATGGCCTTGCCACCTCTTCCTCGTGCCGTGCAGGCAGCGCAAACGCCTGGGCGGACGGCTTGAGCGGCCGCATGAGCCAGCGTGGGCGACGAGCCCCATTGGGGGAGACGCCATAGGCGCTGCGTGTGATCTCCAGCCAGCGCTTGTAGGCCTCGCGCGAGCGGTCGGTATCCACATACACCTCACCGTGGATATCGTCCGAAGCAGCCTTGCTTATCCGGACCGCCTGGTGCCAGCAGTGCATTCCCGATATGGGATCCGGATGCACCGGGAAGGTGAGATTCTGGTGCACACCGACGTCCCCCCACCAGATGCGCTGGGTGTCGGGGTCCTCGCTGACATAGGGCTTGACAGGCTCCTTCGGCTCGAGATGCCAGCGCGCCTCCTCATTGTTTAGCGCGACGGTGCGCATCAACTGGCGCTGGCCGTGGCCATGCAACTTCCACCGGCCCATGTGGTGGGAGCAGGCCACCACGCCTGGGCGGATGCCCTCCGTTATCCAAGGCTTGACCACGAAATAGCCGATTTCCGTCTCGACCCTGACCATCGCTTTGGCGTCGATCCCGAGCCGCTCGGCGTCCTGAGGATGGATCCATAGCGGATTGGTGTGGGCGATCTCGTCAAGCCACTTCGAGTTGGCGCTTCGCGTATGGATCTGCACCGGTAACCGGAATGTGCTGATGAGGACCATCTGGTCTGGATCCATGTTTTCGGGGTGCACATGGCTCTTGATGTAGCCGGGTATGGCGTGCTCTGGCCAACCCCAATCGGCCAGCGTCGAGGAGTAGAACTCCAGTTTTCCGCTGGGCGTGGGAAAGCCCTTCAAAAGGTCGCCATCGACGTTGACGCCCACCGGGCGCCGGCCTTCGGCATCAGGGTCGGGATCACCGGTCGGCACAATGTTCTTGGAGGCCGGCTTGGGAGTCGGCGAGTAGACGCGCTTGGTAACCGGGTCGATGTAGGCGTCGGTGATCTCCTCCGGCTCCAGCGACTTCTCGTACACCTTGCCCACGTTGCGGCTTATCTCGAAAGCCCCCCGCTTGCGCATGTACTCGAGGGGGGTCACCCCCTCGGCGGCGGCGGCCTCGGGCAAACCTGGAACCGAGTTCTCGAAGATGAAGGCGTAATACTCATCGACGCTCATGCGGCGGCTCGGATCGGCGGGAGATTCGTAGAACTTGCGGATGCCCATGGAGCCATCGGGGTCGATGCGCCACGAGAGTTCCATCCAGAACTCGTTCTCCTCCCATACCTCGCCTGGATTCACTTCACGGGTGTCGGCGACGTCCCGGCCCTCCGCAAGCGCCTTGGCACGCAGCACCGGCTGGCGGAAGGAGATCCACTGTCCGTCGTACTGCTCATAAGACATGAGATCGTGCCGCTCCGAGGCGTGGCCCATGGGGAGCACGTAGTCGGCAAAATACGCCGTCTCGTTCCAGGTCGGCGTCAGCGCGACGTAGCAGCCGACCATGGACTGGTCGCGGAGCACCTCCACCCAGCTCATGCCGTCCGGGTTGGTCCACACCGGGTTGTACACCCGGGTGAAGTAAACCTCCAGCTTGCCCCGTCGGTCCTTGAGGAGGTGAGGCAGTAGGAATGAGAGCTCGTTCATGGCCAGCGGATATTCGATCGGCCAGGAGAGTTCGTTCCACTTGGTGGGGTGCGGTGGCATGTGCATGGGGCGGGGAACCCACTTGTTCCAGGCGTTGGGGAAGGTCCCACCGGGGGTAGCGATCGCCCCCAGCAGCGCGTTAACAAGCAGCAGCGTGCGCGAGACCTGCCATCCTCCGAGGTTGCCCGCACTTGCGGAGCGCCAGGTGTGCGAGGCCAGGGCGGTTCCCGCACCGGCCACGATCTCGGCCACTTCGGCCAGCGTCGAAGCGTCCACTCCGGACTGGGAGGCGGCGTATTCGAAGGTGAAGTCGGCGTAGAGGCCCCGCAGTACCTCCTCGAAGTCCTCGAAGGTGGCATCGGCCACCCCGCGTGCGTCGCGCATGTACTGATCCCAGTTCCACCAACGCCTCACGAACTCGCGGTTGTAACGGCCGGTGGCGATTATGTGGTTGGCAATGGCGAGGTTGATGGCCGCCTCGCTACCCGGCTGGGGTGAGAGCCAGTAGTCCGCGTGCGTCGCGGTGTTGGAGAGGCGGGTGTCCATGACGATGAGCTTTGCGCCGTTGGCCCTGGCCTCGGTGATGCGCTGTGCATGTGGGTTGAAGTAGTGGCCCGTCTCCAGGTGGGCGGAGATGAGAACAATCACCTTGGCGTTGGCGTAATCCGCGCTGGGGCGGTCGATGCCGGCCCAATAGTGCCATCCCGCGCGCCCGCCGGAGGAGCAAACGTTGGTATGGGAGTTATGGCCGTCGACACCCCAAGAGGCCAGGACGCGCTCGGTGAAACCGTCCTCGCCGGGGCGGCCGATATGGCACATCACCTCGTCGGTGCGCTCCTCCTGTATCGCCTTTCGAATGCGGGCGGCAAGGTCGTCAAGTGCTTCGTCCCAGTTGACCCGGACCCACTTCCCGCTTCCGCGCTCGCCCTCGCGCTTGAGCGGGTAGAGGATGCGGTCCGGATCCTGGATCTGGTTGAGCGTGGCCGGGCCCTTTGCGCAGTTACGTCCGCGAGACCCCGGGTGGAGCGGGTTGCCCTCGAACTTGCGGACGGCGCCCGTCTCGTTGTCGACATAGGCCAACAGGCCACATGCCGACTCGCAGTTGAAGCAGGTGGTGGGGATGAGTGAATAGCTGCGCTTAAGCCTCTCGGGCCATGCGCGCGAATCAAGCTCCTCCCAGTCGCTCCAGCGCTCGATGGGCGGAAAGGCCATCAGCGCTCCTTTGGATGGGCCCTGATAGAAGGTCTCCCCGCGCGACTCCGCCTCTGCACGGAGCCTCAGAAGCCTGCGCCCGAGCCCCTCTTCGGATTTCTTGAACATGCCGTCCTCCTGGACTTGGATTCGCTCAGGCGAGCGGAACTAGTTGGGCGGAGCGGACGTAGCTGTGCTCATAGGCGATCATGCCCAGGTAGCAAAGCGCGACTCCGATCTCCGGTTGGATTAGGGCGCCCAGCCCGGCCAGCACTCCGAGGTTGCCAATCCAGAACCATCCCGACATTGCGCCCCGGGTCATCTCCCAGTGCGCAAGCTTGGCATTAGCGCTGGGGTGGCCGGTGAAGACCTCGGCCGACACCAGCAGCGAGTGCAGCAGCACGAGTCCCACGAAGAGGGGAACGGCGGCGTTGGCGGCGTCCAGGATCAGGCTATGCCTGACAATCGCCGCGAAGCCTGCTCCGAGCATTGCCGCTTGCACAAGGAGCTGTGGCAGCAGAAGCGGACTCTGCCAGAGGTCACGACCCCTGGATTCCGAGAAGAGGAATGCCGTGTAGCCGGCAGTGGCCGCTCCGAGCAGGACCGAGGCCATCCCCACGATCTTCACGACGCTCTCGTTCCCCAGATATCCAAAGATCAGGGCCAGGGCCAGTACGGCGCCATACGCGGTAAGAACGAAGCCACCCTTGACAAGCCAGCTTCGTGGCTGGGGCCTTATCAGGATCAGGATGAAGCGCTCCGGATGCTTGAGGTCCGCCACCAGGAGAATGCCGGTGACGACCAGAGCCAGCAACGAGATGGCAGGGGCCACGTATCGGACAAGGGTGCCGGAGAGTGGCTGGCCCGCGAGCAGAGCCATCACCAGCACCACCGGGTAGACGCCGGCGGCTATGCCCTTTGTCCAGGTGTAAAGGCTCACCTTCCAGCCCCAGGGGACCGAGTGCGACATGTCGTAGGAGACCAGGGCGTTGGTCGAAGAGTTGACGTGAGCGCCTTCCGGGGCGCCCGAATTGGTGATCTTGTGGCTTTGGAGCATCTCGGACCACATGAAGGTTGAACCTTTGGGCCTCCTGGCGGCCAACGGGTCGAGTGTCGCCTTATGCGCACCCTTGTAAAAGACGCCCGGTACGGTCGCCTTGTCCGGCTTGCGCACCGAGACGGCCTCGCGGTTGATCACACGCGCGACCTTCGAGGTCGGGTCATTCAAGTCGCCGACAAAAATCGCCTCGGTCGGGCAGACCACCACGCAGGCCGGTTCGAGACCGACGTCAAGGCGATGGGCGCAGAAGTTGCACTTCTCGGCCGAGTGGTCCTCGGGGTTGATAAATATGGCGTCATAAGGGCAGGCCGCCATGCACGCCTTGCACCCCACGCAAATCTTCTTGTCGAAGTCCACTATCCCGTCCGGGCGCTGGTACATCGCCCCGGTCGGACAGGCCGCCACGCAAGGGGGGTTTTCGCACTGATTGCATCTCGTGACCTGGAAGCTGCGTCGCACATTCGGGAAGGTGCCCACGTCAACGGATTTCACATAGGTGCGCGTGACCCCCAACGGCACCTCATTCTCGCTCTTGCAGGCCGTTGTGCAGGCATGACAACCGATGCAGCGGCTTTGGTCCAGGACTTTCACCCAGCGTTCGCCTTCGTGGTGCCGAAGCGCGACGGGTTGCCCCCCGCCTGGGCGGGTTGCCGCCGGCGTCCCAGGAAGCGCCTGCTGCTGGCTCATACAATCCCCCCATTAAAGAATGCTTTTCTATATGCTCTCTTTATTTGACCAGCACGTCCAATAATCAAATTGAATATTCGACATAACGCACCTAAAAATTATTGCGAATTTCACCACGAGCTGGGCAAGCGCACGAGGCGGCCCGGCTTGCTAAAGTCAGCCGGGATGGGCTCGAGGGGCGGGCAACAGAGAGGCGGCCGACGCGAGCCGGACGCCGCAGCCGAATCCGGCGGAGCCGACCAGCGCTTCGCGGCTCTGCTGGAGGCGCTTGTCCTCGAAGCGGGCGGCGATCCGGAGATGGCGCACGTGCAGATCGGCGGCGCCTCCCCCGCCTGGGACCCGGACATCTCCCAGGAGCCTGCCGGCGCCGCTCTCTTATACGGGCCGCCTAACTCCGGCCAGGTCGAGGCGCTGGTAGATCGCGCCCTGGAGCTTCGTGCTCAAAGCGCGCGCCTCATGGTCGTAACCTCCGGACTGCCGGCAAGCCGCAACCTCGCCACCACCGTTGCCCTAGTGAATCCGGGCCTTGCCGTGGCCGAACTGGCCAGGCTTCGTTCGCGCAAGGCTGGGCCGGTGATGAGCGCGCGGTCAGACCTTGTGATCGCCACCCCCGAGACCCTGCACCGCGAGGTACTGCCGGACCGCTATCGTTTCGGGGCGCTGTTGGAGTCCTTGGCCGAAGTCTGGATATGGGACTTGACCTCGATGCGAGGCCTGCTCGGCTCGCACCTTCACCACATTCTTGCCCGGCTCGAGCGTGCGCTCGAGGCGGACTTCGGCCATACCCTTACCCTGACCGCAACTGCCAGCGAACTCGGCAAACCGGAGCGCTTCTTCGAGATGCTCCTGCGCAGGAGCGCTCGCCGGGTGCGCCTGATGCGGCCGGAAGTCACCGGCGTGACGGTGGCGATGGTCGATCCGGCGAGAATGCCCGAATCCAAGGCTCCGGCCACAATCGCCTCGGCGATGGCAGCGGCCGCAGCGGAACTCGGAGAGCGGGTACTCGTCCTGACGCAGTCGAGGCTGCAAGCCGAGCTGATCGCCGGCTATACGCTCGAGCGTGCGCCGGATGAGTTGGCGGGCCGAGTCATCTCCTATCGCGGCGGGTACCTCGAGGAGACCCGGACCGAGCTCGAAGAGCTGATCGCACGCCAGGATGCCGCGGTGGTGGTATCCACCTCCGCACTCCCGGAGAGCGTGGGCAACTTCGACGTGCTGGTCGAAGTGGGATTCCCAGGTGTGCTCAGCAGATTCCGGCGTGACCTGGCGCGCCTGAAAGGAAGCCGGGGCCTGGGCATATTCATCGCCGAGAGCGACCTGCTCGATTCCTGGATGACAGCGCATGCCCAGGAGCTCGACAGGCGCCCCAACGAGGAGGCCGCCATCAATCCTTGGAATCAAGATGTGCTCCTCTATCAGATGACCTGCGCCTCCTCCGAGACCGCGGTCGACCCTCGCGCCTGGTCGGCAGGGGATGCCCAAGTGGCGGAAATCCTTGGGGCCGCCTTCGCCGACCTGGAGGAAAGGCGGCTGGTGGCAGCCACGGCCGCCGGATACGTGTTTACCGGCGCCACCCAGCCACAGCGCAATCGCAGCCTGCGCGGCAAGCAGCACCGCCGATACCTGCTGGTCACCGGAGGTGGCGAGGTCCTGGAAGAAATGGACGAGGAGAGGATAGCCACCAGCGCCTACCTCGGCGCCGTGTACAGGCATCGCGGTGGGCGTTACCTGGTGACAGCAATCGACGAGCACACCGGGACGGTCGTGGTGGAGGAACTGAACGAGCCGGTGCACACCAAGGTGATCACTGAGTCGCACTACAGGTTCTACGAGGCCAGGAGACTGGGCGCGCCGCGCGCGGGAGTGCAGGCAGGAACCTCGAGGCTCGCCGTGCTCGAGATGCACGTCGGCCACGAGGTGGTGGGAGACGAGGGTGAGCTTCGCGGTGTCGTCGAGTCTCGCCTTCCCCCGCGCCGGCTGGACACCGACGCGCTCTTCATGGTCTTTGGAGGCGACTTGGAGGCGGCAGGGGATGCCGACAGGCTCCCGGGTGCTCTGCACGCGCTCGAGCACACCGCCATCGGCGTTCTCGGACTGGTGGCGATATGCGACCGCTGGGACGTCGGCGGAGTTTCCAGCGCGGCAGTGGAGGAGATGATGCCGGGTATGGGGATCGGTCTCAACGACCCGCGAGGCCTGGTGGCTATCTACGACGGGGCTCAAGGCGGAAGCGGCATCGCCGACCTTGCCTACAGCCGCCTGACCGAGCTTGCCCGGGCCACCCTTTCGGTACTTGAGACCTGCCCGTGCGAGCGCGGCTGCCCTTCCTGCATCGTCAGCCCCAAGTGCGGCAACGACAACGAGCCGCTCTCCAAGGTTGGAGCCGTGGAATTGGCCAGGGCGCTGGTTACAAGCCTCGAAAAGCCGACCCCCACCGCGCTAACTAGGATGGAAGCGTGAACGCCGCCTTCTTCGACCTTGACAAGACGGTCATCGCGAAGGCATCGATGCTTGCCTTCGGTCGCACCTTCTACAAGGAGGGGCTGCTGTCGAAACGCAGCATCCTGCGCTCCGCCTATGCCCAACTCGTCTTCAAGTACACCGGTGCGAACGAAAGACAGCTGAACAAGCTGCGTGAAACGGTGCTCTCGCTGACCAAGGGCTGGGAGCGCTCGCTTGTCTCCGCCATCGTCGCCGAGACGATGACCGAGATCGTCGAGCCCCTTATCTTCAAGGAAGCCCTGGATCGCATTGCAGAGCACAAGGCCAAGGGCGACCTCGTCTACATCGTTTCCGCCTCACCCGAGGAGATAGTCGCGCCTCTCGGCGAGCGCCTCGGAGTCGACGGCGTGATCGCCACGGTCTCGAAGGTGGACGCCAGCGGACGCTACACGGGCGAGATGGAGTTTTACGCCTACGGCCCCTACAAGGCCGAGGCGATGGCTTCGGTAGCAGAGCGCTACGGCTTCTCACTTGAGGACGCCTTCGCCTACTCCGACTCCTTCACCGACCTGCCGATGCTGGAGGCGGTGGGGCATCCGATCGTGGTCAACCCCGACCGCGTCCTGGCGAAGATCGCCAAGGAGCGCAACTGGCCGGTCGAGACCTTCGCCAACCCGGTTCGCGTACGCGAGGGGGAGATCCGCCCCTCCGCACCTATTGGCCTGATCGCGCTGAGCGCAGGAATCGTATCCATCTCCGCGGCGAGCGTCTACCTGCTCGTCAGAGTGCGCCGCCTTTCGGAGCAGCTGCGCGCCGCGCTGATGCTGCCGATACAGGACTAGGAGCAAGAACTCCGTTAAACGCCGAAGGCGCCCCCCTGCGGAAAAACCGCCGAGAAACGCCCTTTGGAACGGCTGGTTCCGGGATCAGGCGGACGCCTTTAGCTTCTTGGCAGCCAAGGCACCTAGCGCTACCAGAACCAAGAGAAAGAAGACCTTCTTCATTGCAACCTCACTGTACTGAAGAGAAAGGCTGCCCGGTAGGCAGCCGATTGACCGGTGCGTCCAGGCAGATAAGAGCCTAGGGGATGCCTTCGCCTTTGGCGCATGGAGAAGACGTTGTTCCCATTATCGCAGCTCACAGGCCCTGCATTGTAGGGCAATTCCCGGCAAAAGGCGCGCGGCAACTAACGACTCGGATAGCTTCTATGCCGAAGCCAACTTAGAGCTGCAAAGGAAGGCACAGTGGCCAGCACCCCTTTTGCCACCCGGTTCGACCAGGATACCTCCGTCTCCCAAGCGGGAGATGACGTCTTCACGGGCGTCATCGTCCCCGGCTGGTCCACCGGCCGCGGCCCCAACGGCGGCTACATAGCTGCGTGCATCCTGCGAGGGCTGACCGAGCGCATCGCGGATCCTCTCAGGCGCGTCCGCTCGTTGACGGTCCACTACCTGGCTCCACCGTCCACAGCGCCTTTCCGCATCGTCACAACCGTGGAAAAAACCGGCCGATCGGCCACTTTCATTAGTGGGCAAATGATCCAGGAGGACCGGCTCGTGGCCAAAGCGATGGCCGCGTTCATCACCCCGCAACCCGGACCCGACTTCCAGGATGTCGAGCCCCCGAAAGTTGCAGCGCCGGAGGAGTGCCCGCCCCTGGGCACGGCCGTGGAGCATTTGGTCGACATGCGGAGCCAGTTCAAGGCGAGATTCGCAACTGGATACCCGCCCTTCTCGGAGAGCCCGACGGCGGAGACCGGAGGGTGGATCAGGCTGACGGAGAATAGACCCACCGACTCCCTGGCGATCGTGGCCTACACGGACGGCTGGCTGCCCGCGGTCTACTCCAAGCTTCCCGGGAAGTATGCGGCACCCACCGTAGACCTGAGCGTGCACTTCCGGGCCACCGACGACCCGCTTCCCGTTGCCGATGACGCCTACTGCCTGGTCCGTTTCCGGACCCGGATGGCGAGCGGCGGCTTCATCGAGGAGGATGGCGAAGTCTTCACGGCGGATGGGAGGCTGGTGGCGCAATCCCGTCAGCTGGCAATCCTGGCGCCCCTGGGTTAGCCGCCTAGAGGGCCAGCAGGTCGCGCGCGCCCGTGTCGGAAGATGGATGGCGCAACTTGGACATGGCGCGGGCCTCGATCTGGCGGATTCGCTCACGTGTCAGGTTGAAGTGCTCTCCAACCTCTTCGAGGGTGCGGGGCTCGCCACGGTCAAGACCGAAGCGGAGCTTCAGGATCTCGCGCTCGCGGTCGTCGAGAGGAGCGAGCAGGCGTGCGATCTCCACCGGCAACAGCGAGGTGGCCGCCATCTCGAAGGGCGACTCCGCCGCTCTGTCCTCGACCACGTCGCCGAGTTCGGCATCTCCGTCCTCCCGAAGGGGCTCGGAGAGGGAAAGCGGCTCGGAGCGGAACTTGAGGGCCTCGAGAAGCTTGGACTCCTCAATCTCCACCTCTTGGGCAAGCTGAGCCAAGGACGGAGGGCGGCCGAGTGTTATCTCAAGGCGCGCCTGAGCCTTCTGGACCCGGGACAAGGTGTCCCCCGCATGCACCGGAAGCCGTATTGTGCGCCCGGTATTGGCTATGCCGCGCGTAATGGCCTGACGAATCCACCAGGTCGCATACGTCGAGAACTTGAACCCCTTGCGCCAGTCGAACTTCTCGACGGCGTGCATGAGTCCGAGGTTGCCCTCCTGGATCAGGTCCAGGAGCGGGAGCCCGGATGCCTGGTACTTCTTGGCGATCGAGACAACAAGCCGGAGGTTGGACTGGACGAAGTAGCGCTGCGCAGTCTTGCCTTGGCGGACATCGCGCAGCAGCTCTTGGCGCCGCTGGGGCGATATCTCCTTGGTCTTGGAGGAGAGTTCCTTCTGCCCCCGGGCACCGCGTTCGATATCCTTGGCCAGCTTCACCTCGTCGTCTTTGGTAAGGAGTGGATATTGGCCGATATCGGACAGGTACATCCTGACCAAGTCCTCTTCGTCCTTGTCAATCCGGTCCTTGGCCACGGGCAAAACCTCTCTTGACACCTGCGGCCATCAGGGTTGGCCGCATCGGAGCTCATCCTTATCACCCGGACGATTCAATAAGCTGGCAATCGGCTGCCGGCCCTCGGCCCATTCGTGCCGACCGTTATTGCTAAGCGGCGCGCCGCGCTGCAACGGGTGGCAACTATGACAACCTTAGGCAGTGCCGCGTCGATTCCCTACTGCCCCTCCGCCGAGCGAACCCCCGTGTCAAATCTTAGTGAGGCGCTCGATGCACGCCCCACATTCCGCAACTACACCTGAGGCATCGCGCAGGAATGACAAGAGGTTGCCGTCACGGTGGAGCCGACCCCGGCATTCCACCATGGCTCTTATCTCCTCGAACGTGGCGATAACTTCGTCGAGCAAATACGCAGCCCGCGCCGCATAGGACAGCCCCGGCGGAAGCGGGGTCACATACGCGGCTTCGAACTCAATCGGGGGAACGGTGACGGGGAAGAGCTCCTCGGCCGCGAATGAGAGCTCGGCCAGCGAACGTGAACAAACGGACAGCGCGACCCTCGCCTCCGCCGCCGCAGGGAACGAGTGGTCAATCCTCTCGAGGCCGATGGCCGCGTCCAGGGCGGCGAGCAAGACACGTTTAAGCCGATCGGCGATCTGTGCCGTCTCGTCCAACGAAATGAAACCTGCAGCACCGCCCCCCATCAGCGGCCACCGTCTGGATCATGGCTCCTCAAGAAAGCCAACCTCCTCAGGGTCGAAGCCGTTGGTGATGGGCATGCGCCGATCCTTGCCGAAAGACTTGGGCGTAATCCTGACTCCGGGCGCGGCCTGCCGCCGCTTGTATTCGCTGCGATCGATTAGGCCGGCAACCCTTGTCACGAGCTTGGAGTCGTAGCCGGCACCTACCAGCTCCATCGGGGTCATATCCCTCTCCACCAGCGCCATCAGGATCGGATCGAGCTCCTCATACGGCGGCAGCGAGTCAACGTCGCGCTGTCCCGGGCGGAGCTCCGCAGACGGCGGCTTGAGCAGAACCTCCGAAGGAATGACCTCTCGGCCGGCCACAGCGTTGATGCGCTCGCAAAGCCGATACACGAGCAACTTGGGAACGTCCTTGATCAGAGCGAAGCCACCGGCGGAATCACCGTACAAAGTCGAATATCCGGTCGCAATCTCCGACTTGTTTCCGGTGGTGATCACCAAGGCGCCGGTAGCGTTCGAATAGGCCATGATCAATACCGCACGAATTCTGCTCTGCAGGTTCTCGTCGGTCAGGCCCTGGGGCGGAGCTCCGAGCACCTTGCCGATCACGTCGGAGAACCCGGTGTGCATGCGCTCGATCTCGGCTATCAGCAGCTCGATCCCAAGATTGTCGGCCAGCTTCTGGGCATCGCCCACCGAGCCTTCGGAGCTGTAGCGGGAGGGCATGGAGATCCCCGTCACGCGCTCCGGACCGATGGCCTCCACTGCCAGCGCCGCGCAAATGCTCGAGTCGATACCACCCGACAACGCGATGACCACGCGCGAAAATCGGTTCTTCTCCACGTAGTCGGTCAGGCCGAGCTTGAGGGCGCCGAGTACCTCGTCAAGGTAGAAGTCGCTCAGGTCCGACACCCAGTTCTTTTCGAAGCTGGGGCTCGGTTCGAAAAGGAAGGCCGGGTGATCGGCAGGGTGGTAGGCGACGTGGGTGGACCCGACTGGCAACGAAGGTGCGATAGGTACCGTCTCCAGTTCCTCCTCCGCCACCAGGCCCCGCGGATCCAGCTGGTACTTACGGCTTGCCGCACCGAGGGGAACCCTGACCGTCTCGATCACTTCCTCGAACTGAGGAAAGCTGTATTTGAGGGTCCCATAGCTGTCGTAGACGAGCGAGCCGCCGTCGAACACCAGCTCGTCCTGTCCGCCCACCATGTTCACATAGACGATGGGGGTTGACATATCGCTGGCCCGGGTGGAGAGCATCGATGACCGCTGCCAACGGCGGCCCAAAAAGTAAGGGGAGGCGTTGATGTTCAGAATCACGTCGGCCCCGCCCTGAACCTGATCGAGCGCTGGGCCCGTCGGGCTCCAGATGTCCTCGCAAATGGAGACGCCCACCTTTACGCCACCTACATCGAAGAGCTTGTGCTCGCCGGAGCCGGGGACGAAGTAGCGCTGCTCGTCGAAGACCGCATAGTTGGGAAGCAACCGCTTGCGGTAGACGGCTTGCACCATGCCGCCATGCATGAATGCGGCCGCGTTGTGGAGTCGCCGCAGCTGCTCCGGGAAGCCCACGAGCAAGACGAGCTCGGGCAGCTCCTCCGCGATATGGTCCAAGTAATAGCCGCAGGCACGGATGAACGCCGGCTTGAGCAGCAGGTCCTCCGGGGGATAGCCGGTGAGGGCCAGCTCGGGAAATGCGACGATGTCCGCCCCTTGCCCGGCGGCATGGCGGGCCGACTCGACGATCTTGGCTGCATTCCCCTCAAGATCTCCGACCTTGAGGTTTATCTGGCAGATCCCGACGTTCAGGGAGGTTGCTTCGTCGATCATGGCTCGATCACCCCTCGAATGCTAGCGCTGGCGCCCAGCGCAGCGCCACCGGCCCGACCGCAGAGGCCAGGAAACAAAGCGGGGCGGCCACCTTTCGGCAGCCGCCCCGCTCGAAGGCCATGCAAGTCCGCAGACCTACATGTCGTAGTACATCATGAACTCCCAGGGATGCGGGCGCAGGCGAATCTGGTCCGCTTCCTGGTAGAGCTTGTAATCGATCCAGGTGTCGATCAGATCCTGGGTGAACACGTCACCTTCAAGCAGGTAGTCGTGATCGTCGGCCAGGGCCTGGAGAGCTCCCTCCAGCGAGGACGGCACCTGCGGAATCTGCTTGGCTGCGTCGCCCTTCAACTCGAAGAGGTCATAGTCGACGGGGGTCGGTGGCTCGATCTGGTTCTTGATCCCGTCCAGGCCGGCCATCAGCATCGCCGCGAAGGCGAGATACGGGTTGGCCATCGGATCCGGGCAGCGGAACTCCACGCGCTTGGCCTTCGGGCTGGCGGAGTAGGCGGGGATTCGGCATGCGGCCGAACGGTTCCGCTCGCTGTAGACCAGGTTGACCGGCGCCTCGTAGCCGGGAACCAGGCGCTTGTAAGAGTTGGTCGTCGGTGCGCCGAAGGCCAGGATCGAGGAGCCGTGCTTGAGGAGCCCGCCGATGTACCAGCGCGCGAGATCCGAGAGCTGGGCGTATTGCCCATCGGCATCGAAGAAGAGCGGCTTGCCCTCCGTCCAGAGCGACTGGTGGGTGTGCATGCCCGAACCGTTGTCCTGGAACAGCGGCTTAGGCATGAAGGTGGCGCTGTAGCCGTTCTTGTAAGCCACGCTCTTCACGATGTACTTGTAAAGCATGACCTTGTCGGCCATGGTAAGCAAAGTGTCGAAGCGCATGTCGATCTCGGCCTGCCCGGCGGTGGCGACCTCGTGGTGCTGCACCTCGATTTCGATGCCCATTTGCTGCATCACAAGGACCATCTCGGTACGCAGGTCCTGGAACTTGTCCGAGGGGGGAACCGGGAAGTAGCCCTCCTTGTAGCGAAGCTTGTATCCCAGGTTCGGACCCTCGTCGCGATTCGAGTTCCAGATGCCTTCGATCGAGTCGACCGAGTAGGAGGCCGAGCGGGAATCCTGGTGGTACTTCACGTCATCGAAGATGAAGAACTCCGCCTCGGGGCCGAAGTATGCGGTGTCGGCAACTCCGGTCGCGATCAAGTGGTCCTCAGCTTTCTTGGCAATGTAGCGAGGATCGCGATCGTAGTGCTCCAACGTGAGCGGATCGTGGATGAAGCAGTTGACGTTTAGCGTCTTGTGCTGCCGGAAGGGGTCAAGGACTGCCGTCGCGGGGTCCGGCAGGAGAATCATGTCGGACTCGTTGATCGCCTTGAAGCCCCGGATCGACGAGCCGTCGAAGCCGAAGCCTTCAGCGAAGGAGTCCTCGGTCAACTGGCTGATCGGCACCGAAATGTGCTGCATTACGCCCGGAAGGTCGCAGAAGCGAAGGTCGACCATCTCGACGCCCTCGTCCTTGGCCATCCGGATTACACCGGCAGGAGTCTTCTCCGTCATTCGCGCTCCTTGGTAGCTGAAGTCCTCGGCCGGCTGGGGCGGGCAGCATTGGTCGCACCAATTCCGGGCCATCGAAAAGGCTAGAGTCGCCCCAACACACGATCCGGAGGCAAGTGTGAACACTTCATTAACTCGGGATCGCGACCAGCTCCGAGTCGTGGGTTTTCGCCGGCCACAACTATTGATATATGTGTGCCAACACGACCGAACATCCGCACTCAGATCGAATACGTCCTCAAGACGGTGGAAGAGCGCAAGGTCGCCTTCATCCAACTGTGGTTCTCCGACGTGCTCGGCACGCCCAAGAGCCTGCAGATCACGCCGGCGGAGCTGGAGAATGCACTCACCGAAGGAATGACATTCGACGGATCGGCGATCGACGGCTTCTCACGGGTGCAAGAGAGCGACGTGATCGCCGTGCCGGATCCGACGACCTTCTCGCTTCTTCCCACCGACACCTCGATGGCGCGAATATTTTGCGACATCACCAATTTGGACGCCACCCCGTTTGCAGGATGCCCCCGCAACACACTGCGGCACGCACTCGACAAGGCGCACGAGCTCGGCTACTCGTTCTTCGCCGCCCCGGAACTCGAGTACTTCTACTTCTCCGAGGCGAAGCCTGGCAAGCCGCCAATCCCTATTGATTCCGGCTCGTACTTCGAGCTGACCGTCTCCGACCTTGCCACCCAGCTTCGCAAGCGGACGGTGCTGGCTCTCGAGGACATGGGCATCCCGGTGGAGTACTCCCAGCATGAGGACTCGCCGGGCCAACACGAAATCGACCTGCGGTACACGGACGCACTGACCATGGCCGACAACGTGATGACCACCCGGCTGCTGATCAAGGAGATCGCCTCCGCCAGCGGGGTAATGGCCACGTTCATGCCCAAGCCCATGGCAGGGGTGCAAGGTTCGGGCATGCACACCCACTTCTCACTCTTCCGCGGCAACCAAAACGCCTTCTACGACGAAAAGGGCGAGTGGGGACTCTCCCAGGTGGCGCGCCAGTTCATTGCGGGCCTACTCAAACATGCCCCTGAGATAACCGCGGTCACCAACCAGTGGGTCAACTCCTACAAGCGCCTGGTGCCAGGATACGAGGCTCCCGTATATGTTTCGTGGGCGCAGAACAACCGCTCCGCCCTTGTCAGGGTCCCCAATCCGCGCCACACCAAACCCCAGTCCACCCGCATCGAATACCGCGCCATCGACCCCGCCACAAACCCTTACCTCGCCTTTGCGGTGGTCCTGGGTGCAGGCCTGGACGGCATCGAGAAGGGCTACGAGCTTCCCGCCGAGACCTCGGAGAACCTTTTCGCACTGACGCCGGAGGAGGTGGTCAGGCGTGGCATATGCTCGCTGCCGGGCAGCCTCGAGGATGCGGTCCGCGAAATGGAAAAATCGGAGTTGATGCGAGAGGTGCTCGGCGCACACGTCTTCGAGTGGTTCGTCCGCAACAAGCACGATGAATGGAATGGCTACAAAACCCAGGTCTCCCAGTACGAGCTCGACCGGTATTTGGGGCACCTATAAATGGAGCCGCTGATCCTCTATCCTGGGGAGCCACCGTTCCACGTGATCAAAGCCCTCCAGGACGGGGGGTACCCGTTCGCCGCCGTTTCTTCGATGGTACAGGTCTCCAAAGAGGAGACCGAGGAGGGTTGGTCCGGCGCGATCATCTGTGCCGACTCCAATCTCGAAGACGCCTTTCTCATATGCAGGCAGCTGCGCTCCAAAGAAAGAAACGTCTCGCCGGTACTCCTGGTGGTGGACAGGCAGAGCCTTGGAAAGCTCGAACTGCGAGAGGACCTCTTCGACGACTTCGTGACGCTGCCCCTCGACGCCCGGGAACTCGAAGTGCGGCTGCAGCGGCTCTTTTTCCGGAGTGGGCGCGGGCTGGCGAAGGAGGTCATCGAGTACGGGCCGCTGAGAATCAACCTGGAGACGTACCAGGCCGGCATCGGCGACCGCTCGCTGGATCTGACCTACATGGAATACCAGCTGCTCACCTTTCTGGCTTCGCATCCCGGCCGGGTCTTCAACCGAGAGACTCTCCTCTCGCGCGTCTGGGGGTACGAATACTACGGAGGTGCCCGTACGGTGGACGTCCACATCCGGCGTCTGCGAGCAAAGCTCGGTGACCAGCACGAGTCGCTGATCGAGACCGTGAGGAGCGTCGGCTACCGCTTCGGGCGCAACCCGAGGCATTGAGCACGTCACGCCCGCAGCTTCTCCGAGGTTCCGAGCGGATTCGCTGGGTCTAGAACCTTTAATGCCTTTGCACCTGAGGTAACATCAGACTTGCACTGGCACCGGCGCGACGAGGCCCAAACCTTGCACTGGAGATCTCATGCCCCCGAATATCGACGCCTCTGAGCTCCTGCGCCAAGGCAAGAGCAGCAAGCCAAAGCCCAAAATCTCGGCCGGTGGCAAAGGCACACCGGCCCGCTCCGATTCCCTGACCAAAGAACTCGCCGAGCGCTTCGCCAAGGCCAGCAAGACCAACCCGTCCACGCTCCCCAAACCGGTCTCGACCGACAAGGGCGGAGCACCTCAGCAAAAGCCCGAAAAGCAATCCTGGCTGCAGAAGCAGAAAGAGAAGCGCAAGGTCAAGGCGCAGGAGAAAAAGGCGTTCAACGAGAAATACAAGAACGCAAAGGTTCCCGCCTTCCGACAGCAGGTAGCCATGAACGAGGAGGCCTTCAAACAGGAGGGGGCCGTCGACGCCAAGGCAACGCAGAAGGACACCGACCGCAAGGAGGACGCTCCCTTCGTGAAGAGTGCCACGAGCGCTCAGAAATTCAGAGAGAAGGCGTTGAAGTCGAAGGTAGGCGGCACGCAGGGCTTCGACGACAGCAAGTTGACCGGCGCGATAAACCAGAAGATCACCCAGCATGGGCACGTCGCACAGACCAGCGAACTCGATGACAACATTGCAAATGTAGGGACGGGCCAAACAGCCTTGACCGGGATAGGCGGGGCCACCACCGTGGGCGGCGGCATGGCCAGCGGCCTCGACGCCTTGAAGACCCACGTCGCGCCCTCGATGGCCGTCAACAACCTTGGCGCAGGTATCGCTTCTGACGCGGGATCGCTGGTATCACTCGTCTCCGGGATAATGGACATCATTGGCCTTGTTTTCGCCAAGCTCAAGGCCGGGGAGGACGCTTCTTCTGCACAGCAGGAGGACCTGAGCCTCCAGTTGTCCCAGGCGGTCATGAACACGGCGGCAAGCGGGGGCATCCTTGCCAGGGACATCATGGAGCTGGTCGCGATAGGCCAATCCCTGCCCGCGTCATCCAGCCTCCTCACCACTGCAATCCCCGGCTTGGGTATCGCCATCAGCGCGACACAGATGGTTTCAACCTCTGTCGACCTGGGCCGGCAGGCAGCGCTGGTCCACCGAACCAACTCGAACATGGGCTCTCTGCAGAAGATGGCCAAGGACCCCCAGAACGCAAAACAGATGGGTGACATCTCGGTTCTCAAGGGAGCCATCTCCAACTTCAAGGGCGGCGCGGTAGGGCTCCTCGTCAGCGACGTAATAAGTGCATTTTCCGGACTCGTTTCACTCATTGGCTCGGCCCTGTCTATGCTGGCGCCCGGCACGCCCGTGCACGGGGCTGGTGCGGCCCTTGGTGTCGCTTCGAGCGGAATCTCGGCAGCCAAGAGCGTCGCCTTCCAGGTCAAGGGCTGGGTACAGGCGAGCCAGGTCCACAAGTACCGCGACAAATACAAGTCCGGCCAAATGATGAGCGATGGCCTCGAAGTATCCGAGATGCTGGTCAAGAAGGACCCGAAGCACGCGGCCCAAACGCTCTTGAGCTACGCCCGTGGTGAACCCAGGCCGGACGGCACGAAGGTGGACCCGACGCTCCAGGACCATGCCAAGAAGCAACTCAAGGCGCTCGGTGTCGGTGAAGGCGAGCTGAACAAGCTCACTCCCAGCCAACTCCGCGATTTAATGGTGTCAAGGGTCGGCTATTCGCAGGAGCCCAAGACCTTTGTACAGACCTTCAAGGACTTGGGCCGGAAGGTGAGCGACGTCTTCACCCAGAACCCGTTACATTACTCAGGAAAGCGCACGGAAATTAAGAACCTCGCCGAGGTAAAGAACACCCTCGGCTATGGCGGCGTGAATGACCGGGGGTTCAATTGGATTAACAAGCAAGGGGCCTTCTCGAAGCAGGGCGACATACGGTCACAGCAGGCTCAGATGAAGTTTCTCGTAGCTCAGTCGCCCTTGAGCGAGCAGGAGAAGGACAGGCTGTTGCAGCTTCTCCCGGGCTACAAACCTCAGGGCACCACCGGCACGCCCAGTACCGGCACGCCCAGTACCGGCACGCCAACTGCAGGCGGCCAACAAGCCAAGAAGGATCCCAAAGGCAAGAACCAGGAGCACATCGGGGAGCTCATGCGGGCGGTGCTCGCAAAGAAGGAGGCCGCTGAAAGCGGTGCCAAAGTCTGATCCCAACGCAGGCGTTTCGCACCGTGGACGAGGTCGCACAGTCATTCGCGTAAATGACTGATACCCTGACACTCCCATCCGTCGCAGCGCGTGAGTACGTGTCCACCTACATCGGCGAATACTCAAGAGACGAGGGCAAGGGAATATTCTCATGGATCCACCAGGGCGACAGGGTGGCATGGGAAGTCACGCTGAGGGCATTCGACCCTGGGGGGGTGGTCGTTGTCGTATCGACCTGCCCCTTCAAGATCGAGATACCCGAACGCGCTCTGGTGAACAAGTTCGTTTCGCTGCTCAACTTCCAGAGCACAGAGGCGGTTTTCGCACTGCAACCGGAGCTAGGAGACCTGACTACAAAAACCTCTGCGTTCCTCGGCTCGGAGTTCCTGGCCACCCAGATCGCGCTTCAGGACGCCGTGGGCCTGGTTCGATACGCGGTGGATGTCAACCTCGAGTCGGCCGAGGAGGTATTCGGCGCGGCTGCCCGGCTTACCCAGGGCATGTCGACCGTTGACGCCGAGTTGCAAGCGCTGGAAGGACTCTGAGCCTCGTCGGATTGCCGGCGACAATCCGTACCTGGTATCCCTTTGAGGGCTACGCTTAGCCTGTTCTCCCTTATGAAAGGACGCTTCTTGCCCGGCACCAGCAGCAAGACCCTCTTGAACTTGACCGAGGAGGTTCTGAAGGACAGCCAGTTCGAGTACGAGCGAATTTCCGATACCGACGCCTACTCCATCGATTACAGCTTCGATGACGTGAGTTGGATGATCTTCGTCCAGGTGGTCGAAAATCTCGGCCTGGTGATTGCCTACTCGAGCTGCCCGTTCTCGATAGAGCAGGAGTACCACTCCCAGGTCATGGAGTTCTCGTCGCGCCTGAACTACGTTCTCTTCGAGGGTGGTTTCGAGATGGACACTGCTGACGGTGACCTTCGCTTCAAGACCTCCGCCTTCGTAGGCTCGGAAGCCTCGCCCACCACCCTGTCCGAGGAGGACATCAAGGCGCTGATCCAGCACACTGTCTTCTCCAACATTTTCGTGGCGACGATTTCATTCCCGTCCGTCGCCAAGATCGTGCGAGGGATAATCTCGGTCGACGAGGCCGTGGTCGCCTCGTCCGACCTGGGCTAGGCGAATCTCGGGCGAAAATGTCGGACGCCGGGATCATACTCACTTCGTAATGACCGACCCCAACACGCCTTTCGACTCACAACTCCTGTTGCGCGCCGGTCTATTGGCCCGGAGCCGGCAGATGGCATCCGTAGGTGAGAACGGATCTGAGGCTCTGGATAGCTTCGTGGCCATCCTCACCGCCGCTATCGGCCTGGAAGAGCCGGAATTGATCGCGCCGGCGCTCGCCCAAGCCGAAGTGAAGATGGGTGCGGCGGGCCTGACAGCCCCGATCGACCGGATCTCCTATTTTGCCGGCCTCAGCCAAGCAGAGCGTGACCTCGTGACCGTTCTGGCCGCGATGCGTGTCGCGCGCGACAGGGGTTACCCCGTCCTGCAGGGCGAGAACGGCGCAGTAGGCATCGAGTTCGCGCAAGTGGTAGTCGGCTTGCGCAGTGGCGTCGAATCGATTTTCGACGCCGAAGGTGCGCTTTATGACTACGGAGTAGTCGCAAGGCATGGTGGGCCGGGCCGGGCCGATTCCTTCGTTCAATTGCGAACCCACGCCCTCGCCCAGCTCCGCGGAATCCGCGCGTGCAGTCCGGAACTCGAGGACGCCGAATCCGCGCTTCCAGATGCGCTCCCATTCGGCCTAGATCTCCCGCCCGCGCTCACGCGGTCGGACTTCCTGTACGTGCGCGGCACCACGGCAGGGCTTGCGCTGTACCGCATTGCCCAGCTATTGGAATCCGGCGGGCGTAGTGACGCTCGCTGGCTCGACCTGCGCAAGGCAGGCGAGGAAGACGATGCCGCCAGGCGGCTGCGCATCGCCTGCCTGGACGCATTCGTCAACGGCACCACCTTGGTCGTGGGCCCCATCACCCAACTCGCAGAATCCTCACCGCTACTATTGCGCGGCCTGCAGGATCCACGGGCCAGCGTCGCGATCTTCGGAACGGTTCCCTGGGAGCATGCCTACCTCGGGTTCGACCCCTACTGCTGGGAAGCTCCACGCCTGGATGAGGCCGAAGCGGCGATGCTATGGGAGGGGGCTCTGGGAGAGCGTGCAGGCGAAGAAGTTATTGCGGGACTTCGCCATTTGCCCCTCCAGCCCGAGCAGATACGAGAATCGGCACGGGTGATCGATCTCGAGACCGGAGAGCGCGAAGGCGGGGTCGAGACCGGCGAAATAATCGGGGCTATCCGGAGTGTGAGCTTCGAGCGCCTGGGAACCCTGGCTCGGCGCGTTAGCCCCAAAGTGTCATGGGAAGACCTCCTTCTCCCGGACAACGTCACGCGCCAGCTTCGTTGGATGTGCGATCGTTACCGCCACCGCCATCTCGTGGCCCGAGAATGGCGACTCAAGCCGGGAGGTGGCCGCGGAGTAGGCGTGTCGGCACTTTTCACCGGTGATTCCGGCACCGGCAAGACTCTGGCAGCCGAGGTCGCCGCTGCGGAGCTTGGCCTGGAGATGCTGGTAGTAGACCTCTCCTCCTTAGTGGACAAGTACGTAGGCGAGACCGAAAAGAACCTCGAGAGGGTCTTCTCCGTGGTCGAAAACGCGCCTGGGCTCCTCTTTTTCGACGAAGCCGACGCCGTGTTCGGCAAGCGCTCGGAGGTCAAGGAATCCAACGACCGCTTCGCCAACGTCCAAGTCTCCTACCTGCTGCAGCGGCTTGAGGCATTCAACGGCTTGGCAATACTCTCGTCCAACCTCAAGGCCAATATCGACCAGGCATTCATGCGCAGACTGGACCTCGCCATCGACTTCCCGATGCCCGACATCGAGATGCGGGCGCGACTTTGGCGGGAGTTCCTCAGATCCGTGCCGATCGAGGACGACATCGAGTGGGACTTTCTGGCCTCAAACTTCGAGATGCCGGGCGGCAATATCAGGGCTGCCACCTTGAGCGCCGCCTACCTGGCGGCGGCCGAGTCGCGCAAGGTTGGTATGCGCGACCTGATGGTCGGCCTGGTACTCGAATACCGCAAGCTTGGCCACCTCTTGAGCGAATCCGAGTTTGCGCACTGGAGCGCCTTGGTCAAGTGGGTCTGAGCTTTACGGGCTTGTTCCTTTTACGGCGGCGTCAAAGTAAAAGGGCGGCCCCACAGGGCCGCCCTTTGGTCAAATTTCGGCCGGCTGCCTTTTTCGTACTCTCAGGAGAACGAAGAGCCACACCCGCAGGTGCGAGTGGCGTTGGGGTTTGAGATGTGGAAGCCCGCGCCCTGAAGACCATCACGGTAGTCAAGGGTGGCACCCTTGAGATGCTCCAGCGAGCTGGCGTCGACAACCACCTTGAAGGTGCCCTTGTCGCCGACGACATCGCTGACGATGTCGTCATCGGCTATCTCGGAATCGAAGAACATGTCATAGGAAAAGCCCGAACAGCCGCCCGGCTTCACCGCCACGCGCAGGAAAAGGGCATCGGTTCCGCCCTCCTCTGACAGCAGCTCCGCCACCTTCGACGCTGCCGGGGGCGTGACGATGATCGCGGTCGGCTTCTTTCCGATCTTGATTGCGGTACCAACAGACAACTCTTAACCACCTTGGCCTAAAGCATTACGGTTCCCTCGGATACCGAAGTTATCCGAAGTGCGAGCCGCTGCGCTAACGCATTGGCCGCCTTTTAGAAATAATTCTACACCGGTAGGAGAAATTCTGTCCTCGCGGTTTTGCCCCGTTAGGCTGGAAACCGCCGGAGGCCGCCGGATGACACACCCGGCCTCATTCCACGGCAGAGTACTCCCGACCGAGGCACCTCAGTGACTGAGCCAGAAAAGGCAATTCGAGCTGCGCTCGCCGGCGTCACGGATCCAGAGCTGGGCGTCGGGATAGTCGAGCTCGGCATGATCGGAGAAATCCGCGTCGACGACGACCGCGCGCGCATCCAACTGGCCCTGACCACTCTGGCATGCCCATTGCGAACGCGGATCCAGGACGAGATACGCTCCAAGGTCGAGGCCGCCCATCCTGGTCTCGATGTCACCTTCGAGGTGGTCCAGATGGACGCGGGCCAGCGTAGCCACGCAATGACACTCGCCCGGGTCCGCGCCGCCGAAGCCGCACCCATGACGTCGGTCCCGGCAGCAAGCCAAGTCATTGCGGTGGCTTCAGGAAAGGGTGGCGTCGGAAAGTCAACCCTCACCGCCGCACTGGGCACGGCCTTGGCCAGGGCCGGCTATACCGTTGGCCTGCTCGACGCGGACATCTGGGGGTTCTCACTTCCCAAGCTGCTCGGCGTGGAGGCCCGCGCCGCCGCCAGTGGGACCACGGAGAAATGGCAGATCGAGCCTGTGCGAATTAAGGCCGGTAAAGGCGAGCTGCGCGTGGTCTCGATGGGATTCCTGGCCGAGGACAAATCCTCGGCCATCATGTGGAGGGGCTTGGTCTTGAACCGCGCCTTCCAACACTTCGTCGAAGATACGGATTGGTCCGACGTCGATTATCTGCTTATCGACATGCCCCCGGGGACCGGTGACATCCAGATGGGCCTTGCCCGGCTTCTGCCGCACGCCGCCGTGCTGATAGTGACCACGCCTCACGACAACGCCGGCGAAGTCGCCATGCGCATGGTCGACATGGCTCGCAAGGGGAACCTCGCCGTCCTCGGCGTGGTGGAGAACATGGCTTACTTCGAATGCAACCACGGCGAGCGCCACTACATCTTCGGGCAGGGATCCACCGAGGAGCTCTGCGCCAATCTCTCGCTGCCGCTCCTGGCCAGGATCCCCTTGGGGAGCCAAGAGGGGCGGGCGGCATCGGCGTTACCGGAGCTTATGGCGCAGGAGGACCTCAGTGCGGACCTGGCTGCGATTGTGGACCTCGCTCGAGAGCTCGCCGAAAACGTGGCCCCGATTGCAGACATGTCGAGCTGCACCTCTCGACTTGCAGCCTTGGAGAAGCAGCTGCGCGGAGGCACTGACAATCTCAGCTGATTGCCGGACCCCCAGGCCGCCCCGGCAATGGTGCACCTGTCTGCAGCCCGGCCGTGGAGGCTCGCTCGAAGCCTTCCTCCCCCGGAAGTAGTACCCGCAGCTCGCCATCCTCCATGAGCATTCGAGGCGCGATGGCCGGGAGATCTCTAAAGGTTCTGGCATCCGCCAAGGCTGAGGCGACATCAGGGTAGCGGT
>JAJYPE010000261.1 GCA_021795585.1 Actinomycetes bacterium
TGCCGACTTATTTTAGGGACACTACACTAGGAGCCTGTCGGACTTGGGATAATTTTCGGGCGATTCCATTTCATAGGAATGTTTTCGAAGCAAAGATGATGCATTCGAAATAATATTGGTCCGATTTTCCCCGAGGTTTGCCCGTTTTCTGTCTTTTACCCCAGACCGGCGGAATTTGGGCGCAATACGGCCATGCGTTTCAAATTCCACACGAGGCACACCAGCGTCCATTCGTGGCAGGCGTTGGCCAGCCCGCGCAAGGAGAACTGCCGGAAGCCCATGACCCGCTTGATGATGCCGAAGACGGGTTCGACGGTCTGCTTTCTGAGCGCATAGGCGGCATGCCCCTTCAGGGTCTTGAGCCGGTGTTGCATGGCCTCGACCGGGGTGGCGGAGGCCGCCAGCGGTTCGGGCTCCGTGAAACGCGCTTTCCAGTCCGGATGGTGTGACTCTCGGCTGCCGGCGATCAGCGGTTCGATTCCCGCCCCCTCGCAGGCACGGACGTTCTTTTCGCTGAAGTAGCCGGTGTCCGCCAGCAAGGTATCCGGCTGGTTCAGGCCTTCAGGGTTCGCTTGCAGTTTTTCCAGCATCGGTGTGAGCTGTTCCTTGTCGTTGGGCGCCTGGCTCACCTGGGTGGCCAGAACCAGCAGGGATTCGGTGTCCACCAGCGCCTGCGCGTTGTAGCTTTGCTCGAAGGCTCCGTGTGCCGGCATGATGCGGGACTCTTCGTCAGTCAGGTTGATCTGATCCTGCGCCCGAGGCCCGCTGGCAGGAGGGTCGGGATCCTTGCCTCCTGGTTTCTTCCCGCTCCTCCTTTCCTTCTGCGCACGCGCAGCCATCTTTGCGTCGTACTCGGCCTTCTCCCTTTCAAAGCGCTCCTTCGCCCTGGCTTCGAGCTTGGCCTTCGCGTCACGGATCGCCACCAACCGGTCCTCGCGGCGCTTGATCTCGTCAGGAAGATTCACCCCGTCTGGCACCGCCGTCTGGTCAGCCTTCTCTGCGAGCTTCATGAGCTCTTGCACCTCGGCTTCGAGCTTCGCCTCAATCTTCTCGGCATGCCCATAGGACAAGGCACGGTGCCGGCTCGCATTGGCGTGGACCTTCGTGCCATCGAGACTCACCGTGCCAAAGCGCGAAAGCCGGTTCTCCCGGGCCACCTGCAACACCTGCACGAATATCGATTCCAGCTGTTTGCCGAAGCGGCGCCGGAATACGGCCAGCGTGTCATGGTCCGGATGCTGGTTGCAGGCAATGAAGCGGAAGGCCAGGGAGTCGTAGGTGGCCCGCTCGATCTTGCGGCTGGAGAAAGTCCCTGTGGCGTATCCGTAGATCAGCAGCGACAGCAGCATCGCCGGATGGTACGCATCACTGCCGCGCCCTGCATAGGCACGCTCCAGTTCGGACAGGTCCAGGGTTTCCACCACCTCCACGATATAGCGCGCCAAGTGCGATTCGGGCAGCCAGTCCTGCACTGACGGAGGTAAAAGGTAGTCGGTATCTCGATCGATTGGGTGGAATGCCATCGTTGTCCGCCGCTTGTTCGTACCAGCGCCAATTATCGCATAGCCGGGTGGGCTAAGTCCGACAGGCTCCTGATATGTATTGACCTGTCAAGTATCTGCACAAACGCATTCGATCCTGGTGCTCCTCTTTGTCTTTCCATACGCCCTGGGGTCAGGGCACAAGCGGCAATCAACGACGGTCGATCACTCTGAGATACGCGGGTTGGATACCGCCTGACTTCGCTTCGTCGTGGAGCTGCCTCGCTCTAGGGTCGAGGGTCACCGATCGGAATCGGCGCCTCATAGGAGCCTCGAGGGTTCTCCTTCCGGCCACTCCTGCCCTGACCCCAAGGCGCACGGTGATGCATCGGGTCCTGCGGCGCTTTGCCTGGGGTGTGCCCCCCGCTCAGGCCCGCAGCACCCCCGTCACCGTCTGATCCCGCACCGCACCCGCCATGGCCCACAGAAACCCCGCGAGCTCGCGGGCAATGGCCGTGCACACCTGGACCTTGAGTTTGCCCGCGCGCAGCAGATGTTGGTAGCGGCCGCACAGGCGCTTCTGGGCCTTCCAGGCGATGGCCTGCACGGTGTCGCTGCACTGATCTGCCCGTCGCTGCAGATGCGCGGTCTTGCGGGCCGGGAACCGGTAGCACCAGGCGGCCTCGGTCAGCACCCGTCGGACATGGCCGTTGCCGGTCTTGGTGATGCCACCCCGGCGGGTAGAGGCACCGCTCGAGTGTTCGCTCGGCACGAGCCCCAGATAGCTCATGAGCTGCCGGGGCGAGGTAAAGCGCGTGAGGTCTCCGATCTCGGCGACCACGGTCAGGGCCGTGATCAGCTGCACGCCCCGCAGCGCCATGAGGGCGGTGACCACGGGGGCCAGCGAGAACCCCTCAAGCACCCGCACCATCTCCTGTTCCAGGGCGGCTACCCGTACCGACAGCTGCGTCACGGTATCGATGTACTCCTGCAGCACGATCTGCTGGACCGGGGCCTCAAACTTCAGCGTCGTGAGCCAATGGGCGTGGGTCTTGGTCCACTTGGCGCGGCCCGAGGCATAGATCCGACCGTGCCGCAGCAGAAAGGCGTTCAACCGCTGCTTCGCCTGGCGCTCGAGCGCCTTCAGATCCTCGCGCGCGCGGGTCAGGTCCCGCACCGCCTCCTGTTCCGGTCCGGGGACCCAGACGGCGGTGAGCTCCCCGGCCCGGTGCAACCGGGCGAGCGATTCGCTGTCGCGCCGGTCGGTCTTGACCCGGTCCCCGGCCTTGCGCGGAACCAGCGAGGGCGCCACCACCGTGCAGTCGTGACCCAGTTGTGTCAGTTGACGGTAGATTCCATAGCCGCACGGCCCGGCCTCGTAACAGAACGACAGGACTTCACCACCGGGGCCCAGTTTCTTGACGAGCTTTACGATCGCCTCCGGTGTGTTGGCGATCTCGCCGTAATAGCGGGGCTTGCCGCCAGCGGCGTCGGCAATGGCCACCGCGATGGTGTCCTTGTGTGTATCCAAACCCACGACCTTGCTAAACTTCGTCATGACCTGCCCCCTCAATAGTGGCTCTGAGTTGATGGTTGTTTTCCCGACCTCAGTTTAATCCACGTCACTTGAGGTCGGGCAGGTCAATACATGATGTCTAGATACTGCCTGTT
>JAJYPE010000262.1 GCA_021795585.1 Actinomycetes bacterium
ATGCGATAAGGACGCACCTGGTCGATGACGTCGGTGTCGGCAATCGCCCATAGCAGCGCGCGCTCCTCGCCGATCTCGGCGGTGCCCACATGGGCTGCCGACCCCCGGTTCCCTGGGCCCGCCCACTCGGGCGCATTTCCGGGGGTGGCCGAATCTGCCGCCAGTGAGAGAATGCCGATGGCGCCGGCCACGCGGAGGGGCCGGCCGTCGTCGGACCACCTTGCCATCTCGTAGAGGTAGTAGCCGCTTTCCTCATCTTCGACCAGATCCCCCGGCCCGAAGCCTCCGGCTTCGAGTTGCTCGGTGGTGCCGACGACTTCGGTATCGACGCGCAAGGCCCGGAAATCCCTGAAAGTGTGCATGGCTCACCCAATCTATGACGCGACTTCAGTGCTTAACCGCACACTCAATAGAATGGAATCTTGCATCTATGTGCAGGGTGGAGGATTTTTGAGCGCGCGCGAGAGCTGGGTAATCGACTTAGACGGGGTTTTGTGGCTGATGGACGACCCGATAGCGGGTTCCGTGGAGGCCGTCGACCACCTGCTGGAGGCCGGCGTGGAGGTGACGTTCGCCACCAATAACGGCCTGTTAACCAAAGCCGAATACTCGGCCAAGCTGGAACGGATCGGCGTCGATTCGGGCAGAGTAAAGCTGATCAGCTCGGCAAGTGCGGCCGCAAGCCTTTTGGAGCCCGGTGAGCGGGCCTATGTCGTCGGCGGCGCCGGCGTTATCGAGGCGCTCGCCGAGCGAGGCGTCGAGGTGGTGGACAGCTCCGATGTAGACGTGGTGGTGGCCGGCTGGGACCGGGACATCAGCTATCAGAAACTCGCGCGTGCGTGCCGCGCACTGCGCACCAAGGGCGCGCGCCTGGTGGCGACCAATTCGGATCCCATCTACCCGACACCCCAGGGGCCGCTACCGGGGGCGGGATCGATCATCGCCGCGGTTGTTGCCGCCGGAGGCGTCGCTCCCACCTGGGCGGGCAAGCCGGAGGCTCCAATGGCGGCGGCTGTTCGCGCACTGGTTGGTGAGCCCACCCTCATGGTGGGCGACAGGCTGGAGACCGATGGCGCATTCGCACGCCAACTGGGGTGCGATTTCGCCTTGGTGATGTCGGGCGTCACCAAAGACACCCCCGGCGAGGAGGACCGCGTGGCCCACGTCTCGGACGACCTGGCCTCGCTGGTGGAGAAGCTGGTCGGTTGAGGGGCTAGGCGCGCGCGCCGTCCCGCTTGCGCATCCCCAAGCCCGCGATTGCCTCCAAGGCGACGCGGTGGGCGTTGTTCACGGTGAGTTCCGCCCAGTCGTAGGCGGGAGCCACCTCGACTATGTCGATGCCGACGATCTTGACGTGCCTGGTGATGCGCCGGATCGCCCTTAGAAGGTCGACCGGGGCGATTCCGCCCGGCTCCGGCGTTCCCGTCCCCGGCGCGAAGCCCGGGTCGAGGACGTCGATGTCGACCGAAAGGTAGATGCCCTTTGGCGAGGCGGTCGCCTCCTCGATGGCGTCGTCGATGACCGCGCCAAGTCCGCGCTCGTGGACTTCGTTCATGGTGTGCCAGCGCATCTCCTGCTCGGCCATCCACTCGAACGTCTCGGCTGGGGGCCAGTAGCCGCGCAATCCGACCTGGACGAAGTGGCGTCCTTTGACCGCCCCGGATTCGATCAGGCGGCGCATCGGGGTGCCATGGCTCGCGTAGTTCCCGTCGATCTCCTCAGCGGTATCGGCGTGGGCGTCGAAATGAATGATCCCGATCTCGCCCCATCCCACCGCGTCCGCGACGGCGCTCGCGGACGGCCAGGTGATGGCATGGTCGCCTCCGATTACGAGGGGAATGATCCCACGCCTGGCGACTTCTCCGACCCGATCCCGGATTGCCTTGGCGGAGGGCTCCCACATGCCGTGGGCACAGATCGCGTCTCCGAAGTCCACGACTTCCAGTTCTTCGAAGATCTCTATCCCGTAGTCCATGTGGTACGTGCCTGGACCGTAAGCAAGGGCTCGTAGTGCGCGCGGCGCGAAGCGGGCGCCAGGCCGATTGGTGGTCGAACCGTCCCATGGCGCTCCCACCACGGCGACGTCGGGGCGCCAATCGTCGAGCTGCTCCGGTTCGGTGAGGAGTGGCCGCTGGGCAAAGGTGGCCATGCCCTGATAGGAATGGGTCTCCAGCTGGGCCCGCATCCCCGGTGGAATCTCGCGCTTGTCCATGGCCTGCTCCCCATTGGCGATCTACGAACAGCCGATCCTATCCGGGCTCGCTGACTGGAGGCAAAGGGTTGGGGCTTTCGGGCTCACCGGAACTGCGCCGGTGTGCAAGGATGAATGGAGGAGGCGGCTTTTGGCGCCCCGTTTCTATTCAGAGGTCCCCCCTCGATCGGAGGTCACCAGCCAATGCAGGCAAGGCAGATAACACTCGCTTCGAGACCGGTCGGCATGCCGACCGCCGAGACGTTTGGCTCGCGGGTTGTCGAGCTTGCCGCTCCGGGTGAGGGGGAGGCGCTGGTTCGGTGGCGCTTCCTATCGGTGGACCCTTACATGAGGGGCAGGATGAATGCCGCCAAGAGCTATGTCCCCCCGTTCGAGGTAGGTGAGGCGTTGATCGGCTCGGCGGTAGGCGAGGTGGTCGAGTCCAGATCTGCTGGGCTGGAAGTGGGCGACTTGGTACTTGCAATGGCCAACTGGTCCGACTACGAAGTAAAGCCGGCCCACTCGCTCCGTCGCCTCGAGCCTGCCGACGGCGTTTCGCCCAGCGCCTACCTGGGTGTGCTCGGCATGCCGGGCTTCACTGCCTACATCGGCCTCACCCGCTTCGGCGAACCGAAGGAAGGTGAATCGCTATTCGTATCCGGCGCGGCCGGTGCCGTGGGCTCCGCGGTTGGGCAGATCGCCAAGATCATGGGCCTCAAAGTTATCGGAAGCGCGGGTGGCGCTGCCAAGTCCGCCCGACTGGGCGAACTCGGCTTCGACGTCGGGATCGATTATCGCGCTGGCGACATCGTATATCTGCTGGCTGAAGCCGCCCCGGAGGGTATCGACGTTTACTTCGACAACGTCGGTGGTAGCCACCTTGTTGCAGCCCTGGAGGCCTCCCGAGACTACGCACGCTTCGTGATGTGCGGCTCAATCTCCGGCTACAACGCCAAG
>JAJYPE010000031.1 GCA_021795585.1 Actinomycetes bacterium
ACAGACGTGCAACTGTGGAGTGTTTTTACGAGGCGACTGCGGCACCATGCCCCGGCAGCGGCTCCGGTTGTCGACGGCACCGTCGTCGGGATGGGGGAGTCCGGCCGCCGGATGGCGAGCGCAGCCTCCGCCTCATTGACGAGAATCATGGAAATTCATCGGACGCTATCGATAAGCGCATACCGGCCCTCGCCGGTGCGGCGGATGGGCCAGGCGCGCGTATCGCTAGCCTGTGCTTACTTGAGTCGCATTTCCCCATTGGATCGAGGTGCCCGCGTCGCATGAGAGCCAGCCCAACCGTCTTCGCCCCAGATAGGAAGCCTTGGTACCTGCGTACCTGGGCCATTTCGGCGGCTGTCGTCATCGCGCTGGCGATAGTGGTGATATCGGACTATCCGCGTCCGGCCACTAAGGCGGATCGCGCCAGTGTCTACGCGGCGCTACAGACCGAGATCTGGGGTGACGTGCAGTCATGCAACGCCAGCCTCAACGATACGATCATTGCGGTCGGCGAGATTCTCTCTCACAAAAGCACCGATGTTGTGACGGCCAACCAGATCGCCGCGACCAACGAGCCGAACTGCAACCCGTCGGGTAGCTCCGATCTTCTCGACCTGGCTTCGATCAATGTTCCCAACATTCTGACCAATTACAAGATCAAGACGGTCGTCTTCAAGCTGGACAACTGGACGTTCCCGAATGCCGCGGCGATCATAAACGATTTGAGGGGGTTGCTGGCTCATCCGAACTCAGCTTCGCTCAGAGCCGACATCATTCAGCGCCAGCAGCTGATGGACAAGTTTGCGGCTGAAAGCCAAAGCCTGATGAATTCCGACGCGCACATTCTGGGAGTTCCGACCAAGCAGCTGAACCTTCTCAGCCTCAAGAACTACCCGGCATCGATCCTGGGGTAAACGCGGGGTTCGGGCGGAAGCTCCCGGAGATCTAGCTGTCGGACGGGCGCAGCCAAGGCGTGTTGACCAGCGCGGCGAGCAGACCTTCCGGCGACAGGAAGCGGGTCACCCTCTGGCCCCACGGCTCCATGACGGCCGTGGTCAGGAGTTTGTATCCCTTCGCTCCGAGTTCAGCGCTGGCCTGGTCCAGATCGTCGACCTCGAACTCGATCCAGGCCTGTGGGACGGCGAGTTCCGAGGGCCAGGAGGGACTTCCGAAACAGGACTGAGCAGCATCGGAAAGCGGCCAAACCGCGAAGTGCTTTGCGCCGGGCAAGGATTCCGTATGCAGGTAGTCACCGTCGGCCTTCAACCGCAGGGCCATGGCATCCTGATACAGGGTTCGAGACTCGGCGGGTTGCGACGCAATCGGGCCGAACCCGGCGATGAAGAGTACCTGCATTTTGCCCCCTAATTCTTGGTGGGCGCTCCGCTATAGCACCGGCGGCGAGACTACTCGGTCGCGCTACCTTCGGGCGGGCGCGGCAGGCGGCCGAGTTCAGTCGCCACGCGGGACAGGACCGCATTCACGAACTTGGCGTTGGCCGGTTCGCCGAAGGTCTTGGCCAGTTCTACAGCCTCGTCGATGACCACGGCTGCACTGAGCCCTCCGTCGATCAACTCCCAAATGGCCGCTTCCAGAATGCAGACCGCGGTTATTGGAAGCCGCTCGAACCCCCACGAAATGCTGTGCCCGGCGATTTGCGCATCAAGTTCACCCCGCATCGAGGAGACTCCCTTGACGATCCGCACCGTGAGCGCGTCAGCCAGCCCCTCGCCTTCGCCAGCAAGGACTTCCGTCGGGAGGATTTCCTTGATGCGGGCTTCGTAGAGGATTGAGATGGCGCGTTCCCGCGCCGCCCTCCGTGACATCCCGCCTTGCTGCGGGCCGGCGCCGCGGTTGCGGCGCTCCCCCTTTTGTGTCATGCGCGGGTGATGTACTCGCCGGTGCGGGTATCCACCTTGATTTTCTCGCCCTGCTCGATGAAGAGGGGGACCTGCACGACGATGCCGGTCTCGAGGGTGGCCGGCTTGCGGGCGCCGGAAACCCTGTCGCCCTGCACGCCGGGCTCGGCGGAGGTTACGGTGAGTTCCACCGAGGCGGGCAGCTCGACTCCCACCACGACGCCACTGTATGTCGAAACAGAAGCGGTGTCGCCTTCCTTGAGGTATTGACCGGCTGCTCCCAGCTCGTCGGCGCTCACCTGCAGTTGTTCGTAGGAGACGTTGTCCATGAAGACGTAATCGGTGCCCTCGCGGTAGAGGAACTGCATGTCGCGCTTGTCGATGATGGCCTGCTCGAGCTTCTCATCGGCCCGATATGTGCGGTCTATGACGGCCTTTGTTTTCAGGTTCCGGAGCTTGGTTCGCACGAATGCCCCGCCTTTGCCCGGCTTGACATGCTGGAATTCGATCACCTGAAAGAGCCCGTCGGGCAGCTCGAGAGTGATGCCGTTCTTGAGGTCGTTGGTAGAGGTGGGTACGCCCATTGAAGCTCCGTGAGTTGGTTGCGAAGTGATCCGCCAAGAGGGAGGTCGCGGATTTGCCTCAACCAGGCTAGCGGGCCGAATGCCTGGACTGTGCTACTTGGGCAGGCAGGTCAGGGGTCTCGAGCCTGTCCCCTCGATGAGCAGTGTGTCCTCGATGCGGATCCCGAAACGTCCGGGAAGATAGACACCCGGTTCCACAGTGACCACCATCCCGCTCCGCAGCAACGCGTCGCTCTCCGCACGCAGGATGGGCTCTTCGTGCACCTCGAGGCCTATTGCGTGACCTGTGGCATGGGTAAAGCGGGAGGCGAGCTCGCCGGGGAGCGCAGCTCGGCAGGCGTCGTCGATGGTCATCGCAAGGACCCCGTCGGCGAGGGCGTCGATACCCGCTCGCTGGGATTCGAGCACGGCCAGGTAGGCGCGCCCAGCGTCGGCGTCCCCCGCTTCGCCACCCACGAAGATGGTTCTGGTGCAATCGGAGCGGTAGCCGGCGAATTCCGCGCCGAAGTCGATCACAACAGTTTCCCCGCCGCGCACCTCGCGGGAAGTGGGATGTGCGTGGGGTAGAGCCCCGTTTGGCCCGGAGCCGATGATGGTCTGGAACGCGGGTCCGGCGGCGCCCAGGGACATCATCCTTGCGTTGAGCTCGGCCGCGATCTCGAGCTCCTCAACGCCGTCCTCAATCATCGGCGCAACGGCTGCAAAGGCGGCGTCGGAGATGGACGCCGCCACGGAGAGCAGTTCCACTTCGTGAGCATCCTTAACCCGTCGATGCTTGTTGACGGCGCCTGAGCAATCGAGCGGAGGAACCGAGTCGTTCAAAGCGCTTTGCAGGGTGTTATAGTCCCGGTGGGTGACGACGGCGTGCTCGCAAAAGACGGCGCCCCGTCCCGAGGCCAGTTCGCCGGCGAGCCGGTATGCGTGTTTGCCCGCTTGGTCGAGAATCCGGGCATGGACAGTTCCTGAATTCAGCAAGTCGGCGAGTTCTTCTTGGGCTTGCTCCAGGTAGCGGCCGTCTGTTATCAAGTTCAGTTCTGTAGTTGCGCCGTATGTGAGCACCAAAAGTGCGTTGGAGCCCGAGAAGTTGGTGAGATAGCGGCAGTTTGCGAGCGAGGAGATTACCCCAGCGCCCGAGCCGCCATTGCCCAGCTCCGAAAGGCTTTCCACGACGCGTCGGACCCGTGCCTCGAAGGTCCCGGGCGGCGCGAGTGGTTCTGCGCGCCCGCTATGCGTGCCCATTGGACCTCCCCGGCCGCCGATAAGATCACTCTTAGGATACAGTATGTATTTATCCGACGTTTGTCCGTACAACTGCGAGGTGTAATCCGATATGCTCGAAGCTGCGGCTAGGGTCATAGCGGTCGTAGCGCTCCGCAGTCGCGGTCCGGCGCAATTCCGAAAGGCGGGTCTCTTCGCAGCATGAATTCCATTCCTGTAGCTGTCAAGACTGGATTCAGGTTGCGGACGGTGCGCGCATACGTGGCACTGACGAAGCCGCGCATCATTGAGCTTCTACTTACGACGACACTGCCTGCGATGGTTGTAGCCCAGCGCGGTCTTCCTTCTTTGCCGCTGGTGCTCGTGACGCTTGCCGGCGGAACGCTCTCGGCTGGCGGTGCCAACGCGGTGAACATGTGGTTCGACCGCGACATAGACGCGGTCATGAAGCGCACCAAGAACCGCCCGCTCGTCACGGGGGAGATCACCCCCGCGGCCGGCCTTGCCTTCGCCATCGGCATCGAGATCCTCTCCTTCATGATGCTCTGGCGCTTCGTCAACCTCCTGTCCGCGGTTCTCTCTTTGGCTGCGGCACTCTTCTACGTCTTCGTGTACACCATGTGGCTCAAGCGTTCCTCGAGCCAAAACATCGTGATCGGGGGCGCGGCGGGCGCGGCACCCGTCCTCGTCGGGTGGGCAGCGGTGCAAAACGACATCACCCTGGCCGGGGTGCTCATGTTCCTGGTGGTCTTCCTTTGGACCCCCCCGCACTTCTGGGCCCTGGCCTTCCGGTATCGCGAGGATTATTCCGCAGCCGGCGTGCCGATGCTTCCCTCTGTCGCCACCTTCAAGCGGACAGCAAGGGAGATCATCGCCTATACGGTCGCGATGGTCGCAGTCACCTTGGTTCTCGGGCCGGTTGCGCACCTCGGAGCCGTCTACGAAGTGGCGGCGGCACTGCTCGGAGCCGGATTTCTCTATTACGCCTTCAAGCTGCGCGCAACACAGAGCCCGAAGGTGGCAATGCGCGTTTTCAGCTACTCGATCACTTATTTGACGCTCCTCTTCCTGGCCATGGGAGTCGATGTCCTTGTCCATCACCTCTGATAGGAAAGCACCCGGTACCCCTTCCGAGCCGAGACGTTCGGGACCTAAGACAAGAGCCGCTTCCCTCGTAGCGGTGATCCTTTTGGCCGTCATCGTGGGGTACGCCGTGATGAAGGCTACGCAAAGCAGCGCGGCCAATTCCGCGAACGCGCCAGGTTCGGGCGTGGTCACGAGTTCGTCTCTTGTGGGCCAGAGCGCGCCGTCGTTCAAACTTCCCAGCCTTGCGAACTCCTCTCGGACGGTGGCTCTGAACCAGCTCCTTGGCCGGCCGGTTGTCATCAACTTCTTCTCGCCGGCGTGCGTTCCCTGCCACCAGGAAATGCCGACCTTCGCGTCACTGGGCGCCAAATACGCCGGAAAGATCAACTTCGTCGGCGTCGCCGAGACCTCGGGCGCTTCCGCTGCGTTGCAAATGGTCCAGGCGGATCATGTGCCATACCCGACCGTGCTCGATGCCAACGGAGATCTGGTGGGACCTTATCTGATCCCCGGTGTGCCGGTGACCGTGTTCGTCTCCGCCAATGGTGTCGTCAAGGGCTATGTCGCAGGCGCCATCTCCAACAAGACTTTGAGGGAACGCGTCACGGCGCTCCTGGCCGCCTAGGCGCATCTTCGAAACAACATGGGTCAGCGCTGTATCTGGCTTAGACGCATGCGCGCACCACTTTCGCAATCATAAATGTCCTGGTAGAACCCTATAAAAGGGTCCCATCACCCTAATGGGGGATGTTCACAGGAATTTCAAATTTGTCTCTCAGGTGTAACTCTTGCAATGTCCGGACATAGTAAGTTTGATCCTGAAGGTGAGGAAGGTCACATTCGTGTAGGGTCTTACGGCCCTACCGTGGCAGTCCAAGTCTTCAAGGTAGTTATCGAAAGGGGTTAGATGTCGAAAGGAGCGCGTGCGACTCTTGTAGTCGTCGGCTTTGCGGTCGCCTTGGCTCTCGTGGTCTATGGCGTCGTGGGCTGGATGCTGCATAAGCCGCCAACAATCTCCGCACAACCGTCTTCCACTCCCGGGGTAGTGAACGTCTCGATCCAGGTCGATGGATCTGTGGGCACCGGTCCACATCCAAGCTGGGTTGGATACAGGGTGCAGAACGCGAATGGGCAGTGGGTGCGAACCACGATCATTCAAATTCCGGCCCATTCGGACGTCCATTTCACCGTCTATCAGTACGACTCCGGCTCTGGATTCCGCAATCCTGTATGGGACCAGGTCGCAGGTACTGTTGGCGGTGTCGCCTACCTCAATGGGAAGCCGGCCACTTATTTCAATGACCAAGTAGGCAATGGTATTGGACACTCGTTTAACGTGCCTGCTTTGGGGATAAACGTCCCCTTCGCAGGAGTCAACGGCAACGCAAGCAACTTCTGTACTGCGGGTCCATGCACGATGAGCCAACTGCACAACACCATCACCTTCGATGTCCGTACGGGGAATCCGGGAAGCTTCCGCTGGCAGTGCTTCGTGCCTTGCGGCCTGGGCTTCCTGAACGGCAACGGAGGCCCAATGACCACGATTGGTTACATGGGTGGATTCCTGAAGGTGGTGGCGTAAATGTCGCATAACGCTCTCGATGATTCGAGGTCGGTTGAGGCAACCAGGAAGGTAATACCCAAGCTCATCGCGCTTTGGATCGTTACCTCCTTGATCGCCTCTTTGCTGGTGTGGTTCGTCCTCGGTCCCCACCTTCCACCGGGAAGAATGACCGACCAAGCGGCGGGTGCCCAGTTCGACATAAGGTTTGTGTCGACGCTGGTGCCGCCGGTCCTGTTCTTCATCTGGATCTTCTTCGGTTACTCGCTCATCAAGTGGCGGGTGAAGCCGGGTGAGGATCCGCTGGCGCCGGCCGCGGACTTCCGTGGCAACTCCAAGGCCCAGGGTGCCTGGTACATCATTACTACCGTGGTGGTGCTCTTCCTGGCTGCCTTCGGGACCTACTACTTGGTGGTGCCCGCTGGAGCAGGAGGCGGCGAGGGTCCGAGCCCGATTTGGACCCCCGGGGTCAAGAACATGCTGCAGGTGCAGGTGATCGCTCAGCAATGGCGCTTCACCTATCGCTGGCCGCAGTTCGGTGGCATGGAGACGACGAGCATTTTTCTTCCGGTGAACACCGAGATTCAGTTCAACGTCACCAGCTTGGACGTCATTCACGACTTTTGGGCCTATCAGCTCGGAGTCAAGGCTGACGCCAACCCGGATGTGAACAACGTCGCCTTTACCAAGACCCAGCAGCTCGGACGCTTCACGGTGCGTTGCGACGAGCTCTGCGGAGTATGGCACGGAGCAATGTACAACTACGGGTACGTGGTCTCCCAAGCGCAGTTCCAGCAGTGGGCTACGCAGATGGAGACTCAGAACGCCGCAGTGACCAAGCTGCTGCCGAAGTACTCGACCACCTATACGCCTTCGTACGCCGGCAACGGCGGCGGTTACTACCCGCCGCAGGACCCGAATGCGAACCTGTAGTCATCTCTTCGCCGCGCATGAGCGCGGTGTGGAAAACGTACACCTAATCGGAGGATTGCATTAATGGCAATTGACTACTCGAAAGCGACCGGTACCGGTTCTTCGAGCGGCGCGCCTGGTGGAGGCGGTGGAGGTCTGCTCAAGCCGAGCATCATCACCGCCATCATCGGCGGGGTGATCGGCTGGCTGGTTGGCCACTGGATAGGGAACTCCTTCACCCAGGGCTATCAGCAGGTTCAGGGCTCCGGGTCTAACGACATTGCGGAGATTCTGGGCTATATCGGCATGGTCATCGGCTGGTTCGCCGGGCTCGGAGCACTGAACTATCCGATAAAGAAGATGTTCGGTGCTGAGCCCGAGGCGGATGAGCCGGTGACGGAGAAGGGGTGGACGAAGTACTTCCGCTACACCCTGGATCACAAGACGGTGGGTGTGCAGTACCTCTTCGGTATGCTCATCTACTTCTTCACCGCCGGTCTGCTCGCTCTGGCCATCCGGACTGAGCTGCTGTCGCCGACTTATCACATCTGGAGCCCTGACACCTACATCGAAATTGTCGGTGAGCACGGGACCATGATGATGATGATGATGACTTCGGTCGTCCTCGGTCCGTTCGGTAACTACGTGGTGCCCCTGATGATCGGCACCAAGCGTGTGGCCTTCCCGCGCTTGGAGGCCCTCTCGTTCTGGTTCACCCCGATCTCCTACTTCATCCTGCTCTCCGGCCTGTGGCAGGGCGGCTTCCAGTCAGGTTGGACTGGCTATGCCCCGCTCTCTGTCCAGCAGGGTGTTGGACAGGACACCTATATCCTTGGCTTCGGGCTGCAGGGCCTCTCGATGGTCTGTGCCTCGACCAACATCGTGGCCACGATCATCAACTACAGGGCGCCCGGTATGTCCTGGAGCAGGCTCCCGGTCATGGGCTGGTCGATGCTCTCGCTCGGCTTCACCATGATCCTCTCGATTCCAGTGCTGATCGATGGTCTCTATGTGCTGGCGCTTGACCGCACGGCCCAGACGGCGCTCTTGTACTCGGGGCATGGGGGGTCCTCGTTCCTGTGGGAGAACCTCTTCTGGTTCTTCGGCCATCCAGAGGTGTACTTATTGGCGATACCCGGGTTCGGCTTAGTCGCGGAGATCATCCCCGTCTTTGCCCGCAAACCGGTATTCGCCTATAAAACATCCGCGGCGGGCTTCATAGGGCTGGCCATCCTCAGCTTCTTCGTGTGGCAGCACCACCTCTTCCAGAGTGGTATGAACCCGGACATGCGTCCTCTGTTCATGCTCACGACCGAGCTGATCTCAATACCGACAGGCTTCATCTACCTGGTGGGCATGGGAACCCTTTGGAGGGCTCGAATCCGGCTGACCACCCCGATGCTGTTCATGCTCGGTGTGTACTTCAACTTCCTCTTCGGTGGTTTGACCGGCGTTTACGTCTCTGACGTGCCGATCAATGTCACCGTCCACGGAAGCTTCTTCGTCATGGCCCACTTCCACTACACGATCATGGGTGGTGTGATCTTCGCCTTCTTTGGGGCGATCTATTATTGGACGCCACTTGTGACGGGTTACCAGCTTTCCGAGAAACTGGGGAAGATTCACTTCTGGACCATGATTGTGTTCTTCAACTCCACCTTCATGCCGCTCTTCGCGGTTGGTTTGTTGGGCATGCCTCGCCGAGTGTTCGAGTACGCTCACCGGCTGCAGTTCCTGAACCAGTGGGTGTCGGTCTCCGCGTACCTGCTCGGTGCTTCGTTGCTATTCTTCGCGATTACCTTCGTCTGGCAGCTCGCGGTTACGCGTAGGCCTACGGTGAGGAATCCGTGGGGTTCGCGGAGCCTCGAGTGGTTTGTCGAGTCCTATCCGCCGCCCGCCTACAACTTCAAGCGCGTTCCGGTCGTGTTGTCCTGGCCCTATGAGTACGGCGATGCCAACGCCCTGCCCGTTGCGGACATTGTCAACGAGACCAAGGACCTCGACCCGGTAGGGAGGGCTTAAATGAGCGAAATCACTGAGGACAGGCCTGCGGTAGACGAGGAGCAGCTTTACCACGAGGCGGCGCTTGGCTCGCTTTGGTGGGGCTCCAGGATATCGATAGCGCTTACGATCACGGCCTTTGGTGGCTTGATCTTCGCCTATTTCTACCTGCGCTCGCTGAACTCCAATGGCTTGTGGGATCCGCACCATCAGACGGCTTCCGTCCTGCTTGGCTCGCTGATTCTCGCATCCGTGGCCGGAAGTGCCATCATCCAGACGGTCGGGTCCATGCGCTTGCGTCGCGGCTCCACGATCGACTGGCTAGTGGCCGGCTCTGTGTCCCTCGGGTTGGGTGTGTTGGCCGCCGGCTTCCAGATTTGGGAACTGACCAGGCTCAACTTCTACCCGGGAGCTTCGGGTTACGGCGGGGTATTCGTCGCTTTCGCGCCTGTCTACTCCTTCATCATCTTGGGCCATATGTATTGGCTCGAGACGTTGCTTGTGCGGCTGGTGCGCAATCGCGCAGTGCTGGACGGTGACGGTGGAGTCGGCATCTCGCGTCAGCCGAAGGCGGAGAACTTCAGGGCCAACGTCGAGGGCTTGACGTATGCGTGGAATGCGCTGGCCGTCATGTCGGTTGTGTTCTTCATACTCTTCTACGTTCTGTAGCCAGTGATCCGGGGTGGGTGACCTCCCCGGATCCAAGAAAGGATTGCTATGTTTCTTGGCCTGGTCCAGAACTCGCCGGCAGGCGGAGTGCTCACGATGGTGGTGCCGCTGGGCATCTTCGTCGGATTGCTGTTTTGGGGGTTCTTCCAGAGGAAGAGGTTCAACTAGCGATAGTTGGTCTTGCTGGGCCGTTCCGGTTTCGACCGGGGCGGCCCTTCCGCTTTTAACGGGTTGGTAAGGTGGTTTCCTCGCCGTCGCAGCATTCCCCGTGGTTCCCGCCGGCTCCTCATTGGATGAGCGGGCCGCAGTACTCCGCAACGGGGCGAAACTGGTGGATTCGTGGGTTTTGGTGCGCCTTGGGGAAGCGCCAGCGCTGTCGGTCCTGCTGCTCCTCTGGTCTTGCGAGCAGGGACAGGGTGATTGATTTCGGCTCCGGCGATTCCAGTGGCCCCATTCCGATCTACGTGCTGGGCGGCCGATCAAGCGGCAAGTTCAGGTGAAGGGGTTCAACGCAGTCGGGACCCGGCCAATCATCCGAATATCGCCATTCGGCTGGATCCGGCTGTGCGTTTGAGGAGCGGCGTTGCGAGCACCGTGGCCGCTGCAACGGCGCCCAGGATTGCGAAGGCCATTCCCAGGTTTGCGTGGGAGCCACCGGTCAGGAGGCTTGCGGTAATTGGTCCCAGTGCCTGACCCCCGGTGGATCCGATCCCCCAAACCACTGCGTTGCCGGTTGCGAACGATCCTCTCGGTACGTAATCAGCGACCAGGGAAAGCAGTAGTGGAAAGCCGCTGAAGGTGAAGAGCCCGAACAGGGCCAGTGCCAGTAGTGCCTCCGCTCCCGTGCCAGATGTGGCGAGGAACAGGAAGATGCCCAGGGCGGATCCAAGACTGTCGATGGCGAGTATCACGCGCTTGTCGAATCGGTCGGCTAAAAGGCCGAATATCGGTTGCCCGATGATTCCTCCGGCATACATTACCGTCACCGTCATTCCGAGGCCGGTAGAGATTCCCGCGTGGCGTTGGGTGGTCAGATAGATCGGTATCCACGAAACGATGCCGATGAACGCAATGGATCTGAAGAATGCGATGGTGGTCAAGGCTACGACGCTTCTGTTGAGCAGCGAGCGGAGCGATGGCGGCGGGGCAGGTGATCCGGGGTTAGGTGTGGCCGTGATGACGGCAGTTTGTGCCTCGGTTGCCGTGCCCGAGGCTTGTGCAGTGGCCGGCGCGGCGTGATGTACTTCGCTCGACTCGGCTGGCAGGCCCAGTGCGATGGCCGCTGCGGCGAGAACGCTCAGGCCCGCAAAGACAAGGGTCGTGGCGGGTCGAGATATCCCGAGTGCCGCGATCAGAAAGAAAAGCGTCGGATAGAGAGCGCGGCCCAGGCTTCCGAATGCACCGTTGACGCCCAATGCGCGCCCACGGGCTTTTGCGGCAAAGCCGCGCTGGAGCACCGATCCGCCCAGGGGGTGATACGCGGAGCTGCCGATCCCAGCCACGCCCGCAGCCACCAGCGCCAGGATATCGCTGCCGAGGCCCGCTATCGACAAGGAGGCATAAAAGCCGACGAGGCTGACTCCAAGGGTCGCGATGCCCGTTGCGATGATGGTCCCTCTCCGCCCGATGCGGTCGGCGAGAAGGCCGACCACAATTCCAAAACCCGCCGAGGTGATGTAGAAGATGGTCAGCATCGCGGTGATGACCGCTGCAGACGTCCTGTGGTCCTGGGTAAGCAGGTCGCCGATCACGGGGATGAAGAAGACGACTCCGTCGTTCATGAAGTGGGCAAGGGAGCTTACCGCGAGTAGCCGGGCGGGCCGTGGGGCGGGTCTTTGTGACATTACGAGGTTCCTTGCTATTTTTCCTGGTGGGTGATGAGGTTCCGCAACGCGTTCACCAGCGAGTCGTAACCCGCCTCCCCCAGGGCTTTGACGAGGTTCTGTTCGTCTTGCCGTGCGCGGTCCGCGACCACATGGGCGAGGTGGTTGCCGCGGGGGGTGGGATACAGAGGGCGCCGGCGTGCGTCGTGGGGATCCGGCCGTGGTTCGCAGAGTCCGCTCTCAAGGAGAGACTGCACGATGCGCCTGGCGTTCATCGGGTCGGTTCCCACCCGGCGGGCAAGATCACGAATGCCGCAACCGGGTTCGGCGGTTATCAGGCGGAGGATCGCGGCCTGGGGGGCGCTCAACCCGAGGTCTGCGAGTTCCGCTTCCCAGACCCGGCGACGGGCCCGGTGAGCGTTGCCCAGGAGGAAACCGACGCCATTCAGGCCCAGCTGGTCGGGGCGTGGGTTCGCTGACTGGGCCTGTTGGTGCTGCGATGTCTTTTTGGCCATCAGGTGCTGCCTATTGAGCTGGAAAGTTTGGTCGTCCATGCGAGTACCACCCGATCGGCAGATGGCTGATGCACCGATGTCCTGTCGGCGGCCATCCGATCCCGCGTGCCAAGCACATCGACTTTCAGGTCCGGTGGCAGGGCACGGAGCAGCCGCTCTTCGGTGAAGAGCCGCTCCGGCGAAGTACGCCCGTGGCGACCGACACTCGAAATGTGGCGGCCGACCACATAGAGATGTCCGCCCTGGCGAAGAGCGCGGGCGGCTTGGTCGAGGACCACGGTCAAGGTCTGGGCGCCGAGGTGAAGGTTTGCGACTATGGCGAGGTCGAAGTCGGCATCCTGGGCATGCCAGGCCGTAACGTCGGCCTGAACCGGGGTGATCGGAGTTCCTTGGTTTTGAGCGGCTCGGGCGGCCTGGTCAAGGCCGATACGTGAGACGTCGACCAGGGTCATGGCCCAGCCTTTGGCTGCGAGCCAGAGGCTATTACGGCCAGGTCCGGCGCCAAGGTCGAGGCCCCTTCCCGGTGGCAGGGTGTCGGCGAACTCGACCAGGTGGATATCGGGGGTGCTCGGCCATGGTTGCTCGGTGAAGCGCCGATCCCATGTTTCGTCCAAGCCGGAGGTCACTCTTGGCCGTTCCCTCCGGGCCCGTTGCCGGACCCGCAAACTTGGTCGACCATGGCGCCGGACCTGAATTCCGCTGCCGCCTGGTGGTCGTCGTCTCTTGGGGGTTGGCGCCCAGGACCCGGGTCGCCGGCCCTGAGCCGGCCTTGTTCGGCCCATGGTCGCCGGCCGAATCCGCGCCTAAGGCGGGGGTAACGTGAAGGCTCAGGTCCGCTACGTTTTATGGCAGGTCGGGGACCTGGCCATGCGACCGAGCGCTTGGGGTGGCCTGGCGAGTCGGTTTTCGGCCGGCATGTTTGGGCCTCAGCCGAAACTGAGCGCGATTCCAGTCTGGGACGGCGCATCCGGCGCAATGGCGATCCGGGTGCCGGGTCGAGATCAGCCGCGAGGCCAAGATGCTCGGAAATGGTACCGGTCCACCCGAAGCCCACCGCTGATGCCGGTACCCGGATGGCTTTAAGTAACGGAGTCCCCATGGCAACGCTGCTCCTCGATTTGCGTATTGTCGGAATTGTAGTGGTAGCTACGAAAATTGGGGCCTGCCTCGTGCCGCGTGAGAACTGCGGGCCAGGCTCGGGACCTCCCCGCGCACCTTCTGGAAGGTCGGCCCCATTTCTTTGCTCGCTACCGAGGTGCCGAGCCCAGGCCGCGCCGGAGCAAATCCGTGGTCTTGGGCCCGAAGTGCAGTGGTATCGCTCGTTTTTCTTTGACGCCCAGCACCGGCGGTGCGCCGGAGTGCCCCCGCCTGGGCCGCAT
>JAJYPE010000263.1 GCA_021795585.1 Actinomycetes bacterium
CATAGTCCGCAGCTGGTGCAGGCCTCGGGGTGCGACATCACCAGCGTGCTCAAAGCCGGTAACCACGGGGAGTGTAGAGGTGGCCGTGGTAGTTTCGCGTGAGGGACGAGCCCACGATCACGGTGGTAAGCATGTCCACCGATTCGGGGTCGAATTCTCCAAGGCTGGTTACCACCACGCGCTCGTCCTGGCGGGCGATGTTGCGGATCGTGCCTACCGGCGTCGACGCGGGCCTGCTGGAGGCGATGATCCCCATGGCCTCGCCGAGTTGACTGGCGCGCCCGGCTGAACGCGGGTTGTAAAAGGTTATGACGAAGTCTCCCTCGGCGGCGAGCTCGATGCGCCTGGCGATAAGAGGCCAGGGAGTCAGCAGGTCGGAGAGAGAGATGGCGACGTGGTCGTGGCCCAGGGGAGCCCCTAGACGGGCTGCACCCGAAAGTGCGGCCGTGACCCCGGGCACCACCTCGACCTCCACATCGGCTCCGGTGTTGTCGAGGTGCTCGAACACTAGCGTGGCAAGGGCGTAGACACCGGCGTCGCCCGAGCAGACCAAGGCGACGCGGTAGCCCTCCTGTGCCAGGGCCACCGCCTTGACGGCACGATCCACCTCGGCTCCGATCGGAGAGGGATGGAGTTCCTGCGCCGGCGTGGTCAGGTCTTGGACAAGATCGAGGTAGCCGGAAAAGCCCACCACCGCTTGGGCGTGCCGTACCGCCGCCGCGGCCCGCATGGTGCGCTCCTCGGCCGCGCCCGGCCCGATGCCCACCACCGCCAGGTGCCCGCGGGGGGCTCGCCTGGCTATTGCCACCGTCACCTTTGGAAATACCTGCTTCGGCAGGACCAGCGCGCCGCCTGCAGACGCCAGAAGTGCCGCGGCTTCGCTCACCGATGGGGTTCCGACGGCATCGGCGACAGCCTGGGACGGGCTGGGAACGGGGACCGCCGCGAGGCGGCCGGCCTCGTAGGCAGTCACCGGCAGCCCCAGGGCACCAAGGGCGTCATGGTTGGCGCGTTTCTCGATGGTGGCGATCATCGCCAGGCTGTGCCGGGAGAGGTGCGCCCGTTCGAGGGACACCGACAAGGCTTCCTCCACCTCCTCGGCGGTGGCGTCCGAAGAGCATCCCAAGCCTGCCACCAGTGATGGCGGCCGGAGCAGGCAGGCACCGTCGGGCGCGGGGGCCTCGTCGGTGACGATGACGAGGCTCGGCCCTTCGCCGAAGTTCTCCGAGTGGGGGACCGGCCACGCCAGCGGGTTTTCCAGCCGTGGCCGCTCGCCTTCGAGCATGCGCCCGGCCACCGAGCGGTAGTCGCCCTCGGTGACGAAGCCTGGCACCACGTCCAGGGCGGGCAGGCCCCTCCGGTCGGTCGCGGTGGTGATGACCGGTGTCGCGCCCAGGACCGAGGCGATCTCGTTGGCCAGAGTGTTGCCCCCGTGATGGCCGCCCACCAGCACGACCACCGTGCTCCCCGCCTCGTCGACGGCGATGACGGCGGGGTCGTCTTCTTTGGAGCGCAAGTGCGGGGCGATCAGGCGCACGGTTGCGCCGACGGCCAGGAACACGACCAGGGCGTCGACCTCCGGCCACGCCTTGGCGATCGCAGGAGCGGCCTCGGTGGATTCGATGGGGTACGGAAGCCGCTGCGCAAGGCTCAGGCCCGCCGAGGTGCGGGCGATGCTGAGGATCCGACTCACGGGATGCGCCCCCATACGACAAAGGTGGGGTTCTCCGCTTTGAGGCGGACACCCCCATCGGGAAGACGGACGCCGCGCGCGACCGATACTTCCACCAGCGAGCCCAGGAGCGACGTAGCCTCGGCGGCGCGATCCAGCGATGCGAAGGTGGCCACTACCACGCCGCCCGCGGAGCAGTTCGTCGCGGCCATTCGAAGCACATCCAGGCCTCCTCCTCCCACAAAGGCGCGCGCGAAAGGCGCGTAGGCCGCAATCAGCTCTTCCGCCTTGCCGCTTGCGATGGTGATTCCGGCCCCGAAGCGGGCCGCGTTTTCACGGATCAGGGCAATGGCCTCGGGGCTCGACTCGATCGCAACCACCTCGAGTGCCGGCTGGAGTGTGGCTGCCTCGATTCCGACCGATCCTGACCCGGCCCCTATGTCCAGCAGGCGGCCTTTCTCGGGGAGCTCGAGTTTGGAAAGGACGACGGCGCGCAGCTCGGCCTTGGTGATCATCGCGTCACGGTGGGCGAAGTGCTGTTCGCCGGCCCCGAAGCTCAGGCCCTTGCCGGGCGGCACGGGATGGCCGCCTGCTTTGAGGACGATGCCTACCGCAAGCGGGTCGTATGACCCGGTGGCGATTTCGGCGACTGTGGCGGTGGTGATCCGCTCGTCGTCGTCTCCGAGCCGCTCGGCAACGACCATTGTGTCGTCCCCCCTTCCCAGGCGGCTCAGTTCGGCGGCAAGGCGTTGTGCGGTGTTCTCGGGCGAGAGGAGATAGGCGACCTTGGGACTCAGCCCGGCCGCGACTACCGCATCGTCCAGGCTGCGCCCGTGGGCGGAGACCACCACGGCGTCGTCCCACGGGAGGCCGATGCGGGCAAAGGCGACGGAGGCGGAGGACGGCCCGGGATGGATGCGCAGGTTCTCGCTGCCGACGATTGCCGCCAGCAGTCGGGTGGCTCCGAAAAACCCCGGGTCTCCGGAGGTGAGCACGACGGCGCCTCCGGAGAGGTCAGTCTTCTCCAGGGTCTCTTGCATCCGCGGAGCTATCTGAACGAAGTGCGGGTTCAGGGCCAAGACTTCGCTGCGCAAGCGCGACGAACCCAGCACCACGGGTGCTTCCGCGATGTCACGCAGCCGCGCAGCGGGCAGGTCGCCCAGGCGGCTCCCCAGCACGCCGATCACGATTACGGATTCAGGCAACGGCTACCGCCGTTGCTCCGTCGAAGTCCACCATGACCACCTCGACCGCCAACCTCCCCCCGGTGTGGGCGATGCAGTTCACCGCGGCGAGGCGGCACAGCTCCTGGAGCGCGTCGCCCGCGCCGTAGTCGATGCACAGGTCGTAGAAGTGCCGTGCCGTGTTGGTCGCGGTTGCGCCCGCGACCACCTCCGCGGCGGCTCCGGTCTGGGCCGCGACACGCGCAAGCAGTTCGGTGTCGACCTTGGAGCG
>JAJYPE010000264.1 GCA_021795585.1 Actinomycetes bacterium
CGAGCTGAGGGAGCTCTACGGGCTCACCGATGCGGGAGTGGTCGCATACGACCGCGTGAGTGCCGGCCATCGCGACGGCTCCTGCGGCCAGGTTGTGGACGAGTTCGAAGTGGCCATCGCCGACGCAAGAGGGTCTCTGGTCAAGGACGACGAGGTGGGTGAGATCGTGATTCGCTCCCGCGAACCGGGCACGATAATGACCGAGTATCTCGGGATGCCGCAGGAGACGCTGCAGGCGTTTCGGGGGCTCTGGTTCCATACAGGCGACCTGGGCCATCTGGACGCCGATGGTTACCTCTACTTTCACGGCCGTAGCAAGGAGAGCATACGGAGGCGCGGCGAGAACATCAGTGCCTTCGAGGTAGAGCAGGCGATATCGGCTCATCCGGCCGTGCTCGAAGTGGCCGCGGTCGGAGTGCCCAGCGAATTGGGTGAAGAGGATCTGGCCGTCTTCGTGGTCACCCGGCCCGGCGCCAAGCTGGATGCGCCAGAGCTGATAGCCGACTGCAGGCGGCGGCTGGCCGAGTTCATGGTCCCGCGGTATGTGAGCTTCATCGATGAGATGCCCAAGACGCCGACGCAGAAGGTGGAGAAGTATCGCTTGAGAGAGATGGGGATTGGCCCATCGACGTGGGACCGGGAAGCCGTTGCCGACAAGATGGAAGCGAGGTCCGCGCGATGACCGATCGTGCGTTCAATTTCGAAGGCGGCGACAACGACGCGGTTCGCTACAGGCTGGATCGCTCGATGGTTGCCTGGATAACTCTCAACCGCCCTCATCGCCTGAACGCGATCAATGCCACGCTTATCGACGGGCTGGTGGGGTCGCTGGTGCGTGCTCGTGCTGACGCCGCGGCAGTGGTGGTACTGAGAGGGGAGGGACGCGCCTTCTGTTCCGGGCATGACCTGCAGGAGGACGAACTCTCCGGAACCCAGGCGGTAAGCATCGCCCAAGGGCTGCAGGATGTGACCAGGCGGATGCAGGAGTTCGCCGGCCCCGTCGTCTCGGCTGTACATGGATATGCACTCGGCGGCGGCTTCGAGTTCGCCCTGGCGTCGGACTTGGTCGTTGCGGCGCGCTCGGCTCGGTTCGGCTTTCCGGAGGTTGCGGTCGGCCTGACCGTCACCGGCGGCGTTACCAAGCTGCTACCGCAACTAGCGGGCCCGATGCGTGCCAAGAGACTGCTGATGCTCGGCGAGATGATTGGCGCCGACGAGGCCCTGGCCATGGGGCTTGTGAGCTTCGTCTGCGAGCCTGAGGAGTTGGACCAGCGTATCGAGCAGCTCGCCCAGGAATTGGCTGCCAAGCCCCGCGCCAGCCTGTCCCTCACCAAGCAGGCTCTAGATGCAGGACCCGACAACCTTCTCGAAAAACAGCTCGAGCTGGAGGTGGAGCACCTTCTGTCTGCTGCCAAGTCCAAGGACGCTTCCCTGGCTCGGGACAGATTCAGAGAGCGCTGAGCTCAGCTTTTCCGGAAAGCCGGGGGCCATTCGTTCCGTCCCGACCAGCCGGGCAGCGCTTGGCGCCTAGAGTTCCCGCCAGGAGAAGCCGGCCCGCGCCGGCCGCGACCGGGAGGGAGCCAAGTGGCCGTTTACATGATCTCCGAGGTGATGGTCTACAACGACGAGCTGTATGAGAAGTACAAGACACTCGCGGAGGCGGCCATCAAGAACGCGGGAGGGAGGTACCTGGCCCGCGGCGGCAAAGCCGAGTCCAAGGAGGGCATGACCCCGGATCGCATCGTCATCCTGGAGTTTCCCGACTGGGATGCTGCCAGGGCCTTCTACCACGGCCCCGACTATCAGCAGGCGATCACCATGCGCCAAGCGGCCTCCGAGGGGAGAGTCTTCTTCGTCGAGGGCGTACCAGGCGCCTAGTGGCCGGTAACCCCGTATGCCGAAAACGGGGGATCGCTCGCGCGCCGAACCGCCGTCCGAGCGCCGATGCTTGACAGTCAGAGCTGACTGTGAAATCATGGCCGCATGGTGCGGGCGGAATTCGAGCATGACCAAGCGTGACGAGCAGCGACAGGCCACCAGGCGCCGGATCGTGGAGACCGCTGTCGAGCTGCTGGTCTCCTCCGGAGTTGCAGCGACCACCTCCTCCGCGGTGCAGCGCAAGGCCGGTATGAGCAGAGGCGCGCTTCTGCACCACTTCCCGACTCATGAAGCTCTCCTCGCCGCCACCGTCCGGCGCCTCGTAGAGATCAACGAGGAGACAGCAAAGAAGGTGGCGTTGGCCAGGCTGCCTACCGACGACGCCGTCACTGTGGCCATTCGCACCTTGCGCCAAGTGGTGGAGTCCCCGCACTTCGCTGCCGAGCTCAGCTTGTGGGCGGCCGCCTCGACCGACCCGGTGCTGTGCGAAGTCCTCCGCCGGGAGGAGGCCGCATCGCGGCGGGACCTCTACCGGGTGGTCGACGAGGTGTTCGGCACCGAGCTCGCCGCGCGCCCGCAATATCCCGCCGCCGCTGCGCTCACCGTCGTTTTCCTGCGTGGCCTGGCGCTGTCCCGGGCGCTGGCAAGCGCCCGTGGCGCCGACCGGCTGACTGAGGAGTGGGCCGGGGTCATCAGGGCGATGCTTGAAGATGGCCGCACGGGGCCGCCGGTTGGCGGCCGTGCCGAGACTGGAGGGCGGGAAAGTGGATGACCATCCTTTCGAGACGCTGCTATACGAAGTCCGCGACCGGCGTGCGTACGTGACCCTCAACCGCCCGGAGCGGTTGAACGCCATCACCCTGGAGATGGCGCGCGAAATCCGCGCCGCGGTGGAGATGGCCAACGACGATCCCCGTGTGCACGTCATCGTCGCCCAGGGGGCCGGCAGGGCCTTCAGCTCCGGATACGACCTCAAGAAGTATGCGGAGGCGGCCGAGAGCTTCCAACCCGAGCTCTGGGATCCGATACGGGACTTCCAGATGATGAAGCGCAATACGGACGACTTCTTCACTCTTTGGAGGTCGCTCAAGCCTACGGTGGCAAAGGTGCACGGCTACGCCGTGGGCGGAGGAAGCGACATCGCCCTCTCCTGCGATCTGGTGGTGATGGCCGACGAGGCCCGCATCGGGTACATGCCCTCCAGGGTCTGGGGCTGTCCCACCACGGCCATGTGGGTCTACAGGCTCGG
>JAJYPE010000265.1 GCA_021795585.1 Actinomycetes bacterium
CGGGACCGGCGACGTGTTGTCGGGCCTGCTGGCGGCGCGGCTCGCCCAAGGTGGGGATGCCGAGACCGCGATCTGCGAGGCGGTTGTGATCCATGGACTCGCCGCACAGCTCGAGGGAACGGAGCCAGTGACCGCGGCGAAGCTCCTGGGGCGGATCCCGGACGCCCTGGAGGCGCTGCGCTCCTTCCCGGCAAGGATGTGGTCGGCGCCTTTCCGTCCGGTGGGCGCTGGTGGCCCGCTCTACTTCCAGAAGCAAAGCGGTATCGATTGGTCCCGCCGATGAGCGCCGATCTGCGTCCCGCCTGGGCCGAGGTGAGCAAAGCGGCGCTGGCGGAGAACTACGCGCGCCTATCGGAAATCGCCGCCCCCGCCAGCGTGATGGCGGTGGTGAAGGCCGACGCCTACGGTCATGGCGCGGTTACCACTGCCGGCGTGCTTTATGACGCGGGTTGCAGGCGTTTTGCGGTCGCCCTGGTCGACGAAGGCGTGGAGCTGCGCCGCGCGGGGATCGACGGTGAGATCCTGGTCCTTTCGGAGGTGCCGCCCGAAACGCTCGATGTGGCACGGGCCGAGGAAATCTCCGTCACCGTCTACAGCCCTGCCGCAGCCCGGCTTGCATCTGCCCAGCCGGAAGGGCTGCTCATACACCTGAAGCTGGACACCGGCATGTACAGGGTTGGAGCTCGCCTGGAGGACCTGGAGGAACTCGCCGTGCTCCTGCGCGGCCGCGAGGTGCAGGGGTTCTGGAGCCACTTCGCCGTGGCGGATGAGGACAGTGCCGAGAGCCGTGACTTTACTGCCTTGCAGCTGGGACGATTCGAGGAGGGGATTGCCAGGCTTGCCGAGCTGGGCATAACCCCCGGGGAGCGGCATATCGCCAATACCGCCGGGCTTCTCTACTATCCGGCCTCCCGTTTCGACCGGGTTCGGGTCGGGCTTGGCATCTACGGCTACCATCCCGGATCCGACCGGGCCGGCGTGCAGCTCGTTCCGGCCCTTTCACTGGTCTCCAAGGTCGCCTTCGTAAAGGAGGTTGACCGGGGTGAACGGCCAAGCTATGGCAGGCGCCGCGCTCTTCCGGCCCACTCCAAAGTTGCGACGGTGCCCATCGGCTATGCCGACGGAGTCCCCAGGGCGCTCTTCGCCGGAGGTGCGGAGGTTCTGATCTCCGGGCGGCGCTATCCCCTGGCGGGGATGGTGACCATGGACCAGCTCCTGATAGACCTTGGGCCGGGCTCCGAGGTGCGGCCCGGCGACGAGGTGGTCCTCATCGGCGCCTCGGGCGGTGAGCGCGTGGGAGCCGACGAATGGGCCCGGCTAAGCGGCACCATTACCTGGGAGATCCTCTGCGGAATCTCGAAGCGTATTCCGCGCCGCCTGGTGGAGGAGGGCCGTGGCTGAAGACGCCGCGAAGCTTGCCTCCCTTTCCACCACCGCCGCCGCCTGCGCCCGCTGCCGGCTGGCCGAGACACGAACCAAGGTGGTGTTCGGAATGGGCTCGGCGGCCAGCCCTTTGGTCTTTGTCGGGGAGGGGCCCGGCGCCCAGGAGGACGCCACCGGCCTGCCTTTCGTTGGCCGATCCGGTCAGCTCCTGGACACGTTGATCGAGCAGGAGCTGGGGGTGACCCGCTCCGCCCTCTACATTGCCAACATCGTGAAGTGCCGCCCGCCCGGGAACCGCAATCCGCTGCCGGACGAGGTCGAGGCGTGCACGCCTTACTTGGAGGGGCAGCTGGAGGCGATCGCGCCTGCGCTGGTGGTCGCGTTGGGGGCGGTTGCCGGGCGCTTTTTGATCGGCCCGGACCTCCAGATCACCTCCGCTCGCGGCAAGTTCTTCGAGACGCGGTTCGGCACGGTTATGCCCACCTTCCACCCCTCCTACGGCTTGAGGCAGGGTGGGAGCGCGGTGACCGCGATGCGGGCCGACATGGTGACCGCCAAGCTTTATTTGATGGAGCATGGCCGATGGAAATAGACGCCGAGTTGGCCGTTGTCCTGTCCGATTCGGAGGAGCGGACCGAGGAGGTCGGCGAGGCACTCGGCTTGGTGCTGGGCGCCGGCGACGTGGTCCTGCTGGTGGGCGACCTGGGTGCGGGGAAGACCGCCCTCTCCCGGGGAATCGCGAGGGGTCTCGGGATCACCGAGCGCGTGGTCTCGCCGACCTTCGTAATTGTAAGGCAGTACCGCGGGCGGGTACCACTGGCACATGCCGACCTCTATCGCCTGGCGGAGGGAGACGCCTTCGCCATCGACATGCTCGAGCTCGGCGAAAAGGGCTCCGTGACCCTCATCGAGTGGGGTGATCGCTCGGCCGGCATCTTTGCGGAGCTCGATCCGCTGACGGTTGTCTTCGAAGCCGACGGGGGGCACCACCGGCGGATCTCGTTTTTCGCCAGTTCGCGCTGGGCCGGCAGGCTGGCGCGCGCCGGATTGGCGGATCGCGCCTCCCGGGCCGGGACGTAGGATCTTTGCTGTCCCGGCATCGGCCGGGGTCCGCAAACGAGCAGGAAGGTGCGCCAAATGGCCGAAGCCGTGAAGCTCACTTTGGTGATCGACACCGTCACCGAGCCTGCCACGCTGGGGCTCTTCGATGGGGCCGAACCCCTTCTTGTGCACCAGGTCTTCGGGGCGCGAATGGTATTGGCGGAACTCGGCAACTTTCTCTCCCGTGCTTCGGCTGCCGCGACCCGGGTGGGCGAACCCATCTCCTCGGTGGCGGTCTCCGTCGGCCCGGGTGGTTTTTCGGGCAGCCGCATCGGCGTCGCGGCCGCGAAGTCCTTTGCCAGGGCCCGCGGCACCCTGGTGACGGTCTTCGATCACCAGGAGGCCCTCGCGCATGCCGCGGCCGCGGAAGCCGGCCGGGAGCTGCCCGTGTTGGTGGTGGGTGACGCGCGCCGGGGTCAGTGGCACTTGCTGCGCCTTGGCGACCTGGGAGGCTTTAGCGAGACGCTGGACGTGGGCGAGTGTGAGCGCCGCCTGGAAGTGCTCGGACCCTGCCGGGTGGTGGCCTGCAGCGAGGCGATCGCAGCGAAGCTGGCCGGCCTAGGCCAGGTCGAGCTGCTTGCGCAGCCCTACAACCGCCTGGCCGGCGCTACCCTCGGCGCTTATCTGTTGGA
>JAJYPE010000266.1 GCA_021795585.1 Actinomycetes bacterium
CGACCGGTGCCGCTCGCGCCACCGCACTGGTGCTTTCCTCGATGAAGGGCCGTTTGGATGGCACCTCGCTGCGGGTGCCGATTCCGGACGGATCCATCACCGATGCGACCGTCGTCCTGAATGGCACCTACACCAAGGATCAGATCAACGAGGCCTTCGCGGCCGCCGCGGCTTCCGGGCCCCTTTCCAAGGTCCTGGTGTACTCGGAGGACCCGATAGTTTCCTCCGACATCGTCGGGACCTCGGCCTCGTGCACCTTCGACGCCACCATGACCATGGTGATGGACCTCGAGAACGGGACCACCCTGGCCAAGGTGTTCGGCTGGTACGACAACGAGTGGGGTTACTCGAGCCGCTTGGTGGACTTGACGGCAATGGTGGGCGCTTCGCTCTAAGAGGAGCCTCCACTTCCCGCATCTCCGGAGAGGTTTGTTGATGAAGAGAATTCCCGTCCTCGAGGACCTGGGAAAAATCAAGGGCAAGCGCGTATTGGTGCGTTCCGACCTGAACGTTCCTCTCGCTTATGGCGATGACGGGACGGCCACGATCGTCGACGACTTCCGGATTCGTGCCTCGTTGCCCACTATCGAATGGCTTTTGGCCGAAGGCGCCAAGGTCACGGTGTGCTCGCACATCGGCCGGCCGAAGGGCCAGGTGGTGGAGAAGTACTCCATGAAGCCCGTGCAGGACTACCTCCGCTTGATCCACCCCGAGGTGGAGGTGCTCGAGAACCTGCGCTTCAACCCCGGCGAGGAGGGGAACGACCCCGGCTTCGTGGCTACCCTCGTCGAGGGCAAGGACGCCTTTGTCAGCGATGCCTTCGGTGCCGCGCATCGCGCGCACGCATCCATAGTCGGGCCGCCCCGGTTCCTTCCCTCCGCTGCGGGACGCCTGCTCGCCAGGGAGTACGAGGTCATCTCCGGCTTGCTCGATGAACCTGTCCGCCCCTTTGTGGCGATTATCGGCGGGGCGAAAGTATCCGACAAGCTGGCTCTCATCGAGGCCATGCTTCCAAAGGTCGACTACATGCTTATCGGCGGGGCTATGGCCTACACCTTTTTCGCGGCCCAGGGCCTCGAAGTGGGCGACTCGCTTTTCGAGCCTGACCGCGTGGAGGCCTGCCGGCGCATCCTCGACGCCGGCGCCAAGGTTCTGGTGCCGGTAGATTCGGCCGTGTTGCCGAGCGGCGAGAAGTTCGGTCGAGGCGCGAGTGGGGTCGAGCCGACCCTTGTCAGTGGCTCCGTTCCCATTGGGCATCGGGGCCTTGACATAGGGCCGGCCACCATAGCCGGCTTTTGCGAGGTGATCTCCGGCGCCGCCACCATCCTGTGGAACGGGCCGATGGGCGTCTTCGAAGACTCGCGACTCTCCAAGGGCACTTTTGCGATCGCGCACGCAGTGGCCACTTCCAGGGCATTCAGCGTGGTCGGTGGAGGGGACTCGGCAGCAGCCGTGGACGAAGCGGGGCTTGTAGGGGAGATCAGCCATCTCTCCACCGGCGGCGGGGCCTCGCTTGAGCTGCTCGAGAAGGGCGATCTGCCCGGCCTGGCCGCGCTTCGGGGCGCCGTCAACTTTCGCGCATAACGCACCAAATGGCCCGCGCCGGAGTCCGTGGACTCTGCGGCGAGGTGCCCGCGGGCGGAAGGCCCTCGGTTAGGCTCGTGGCGGGCTTTGAGCCTGGTGGCGGGCATCGGACAAGGAGGCAAAATGGCTGCGAAGAAGGGTCACGAGCTGCGTCCGAATCCCAGGACCGGGCGCTACAGGCTTATCAGCGGCAACTGGAAGATGAACCTGAACCACTTGGAGGCGATCCAGCTGGTCCAGAAGCTTTATTTCGAGCTTCGCGACGTTGACTACGGCTTCGCCGAGATCAGCCTGCACCCGCCCGCAACAGATCTGCGATCGATTCAGCTGCTCATCGAAAGTGACAGGATGCGCTTCTCCCTCGGCGCCCAGAACTGCTACTACGAAGCCTCTGGGGCCTACACCGGCGAAGTGTCCGCATCAATGCTTGCCAAGCTAAACGTCCGTTACGTGATAGTCGGACATTCCGAGCGCCGCAGGATCTTCGGTGAGACGGACGAGGTGGTGGCCAAGAAGCTCGCGGCGGTTTTTTCGGAGCAGATGACCCCGATTCTCTGCGTCGGGGAGACCCTGGAGCAGCGCGAAGAGGGAAGAACCGACGACGTGCTTATGGGGCAAGTCCGCGCCGCGGTCTCAGAGCTGCCGGGCGACCTGGTTTCAACCCTCGTCATCGCCTATGAGCCGATCTGGGCGATCGGCACGGGCCGGGTGGCCACACCCGACGACGCCGCAAGTGGCGCTCAGCTGATTCGCGAGGAGCTCACCACCCTCTACGGGGAGGGCGTCGCCAACGCGGTTCGCGTGCAGTACGGAGGTTCGGTCACTCCGATCACTGCTGCCGAGCTGCTGGAGGCGGAGGGCGTGGACGGCCTGCTGGTTGGCGGTGCTAGCTTGGACGCTGACGCATTCGCGCGGATCATCCGCGCCTGAGGGTTTTCGCAGGGATAGTCGTGCTCACCGCGGTTCTAGTCATACTGGAAGTCATATCGGCCTTGGGCCTGGTCCTCCTCATTCTTCTGCATTCAGGGAAGGGCGGCGGGCTCTCGGACATGCTCGGCGGCAGCGTAGGTGCGACGGCAGCGGGTTCCACAGTGGCCGAGCGCAACCTGGACAGGATCACCATCCTCTTCGCGGCCATCTTCATGTTTTCGGCGGTGGCGCTCTCCCTGCGCATCTGAGCCCGGTGTCGGAACTGGTGCGCCCCTGGCAGGCGCTGGGCCGCCGCAAGCGCCTCATCACGGTCCTGGCCTCCTTTCTCGTCGCAGCGGCACTGCTTGCCAGTTGCGGATCGAGCCCAGCCTCTAATCAGCGCCTTTCGGTGGCGGTCGATGTCGGGTCGATTCCCGGCAACCTGAATGGAACCTTGGCGGTGGGTTCCCGCGCGGTTACGGATCAGATAGACGCCCTCATACTTCCCAGGGCGTTTTACATGGACGCCACGGGCAACTACGTGCTCGACACGCGCTATGTCACGTCGGCCGAGGTCGTTTCGGTGGATCCGCAAGTCGTCGTGTACAAGATCAACAC
>JAJYPE010000267.1 GCA_021795585.1 Actinomycetes bacterium
CGGCAGCATGGTGGGGACCTCGACCGGCATCGAGCCCTTTTACGCGCTCACGTACTTCCGCCAGTCCCGCCTCGGCTTTGACGAGCAGTTCGTACCGGTGGCGCAGGAGTGGAAGGCGGAGCACCCGGAGCAGGAGCTTCCTCCATATTTTGTGGGGGCCATGGACCTCACGCCGGAGGAGCACATCTATGTCCAGGCGGCCATCCAGCGCTGGACCGACTCATCCATCTCGAAGACCGCCAATGCCCCCAGCACCTACACGGTCGAGGATACGGCCCGCCTCTACGAGCTGGCCTACGAGCTTGGATGCAAGGGTGTCACGATCTATCGCGACCAGAGCCGCCAGGAGCAGGTTCTGCACCTGAGCGACCAGAAGGCCTCCGCCGCGACGGTGGAAGCGGTCCCGGCCACGCGCCCGGCTCACTTTCCGTCCAACGTCGAAGTTTATCCGGTTCCCACCCAGGTGGTGGGCCGCACATATCGCCGGGAAACACCGGCGGGAACGGCGCGGGTCGTCATCAACGAGGTGGACAACGATCCATTCGAGGTGTTCATGCTGCTCGGGCGCGCGGGCTCCGAGGTCCAGTCTTTTATGGAAGCGCTCGGCCGCATTATCAGTCTTTACCTCCGATCGAGCGGCGATCTGTCGCCGCGTCGACGGCTGCAGCTGGTGGCCGATCAGCTGAAGGGAATCGGGGGCGCCAACCAGATGGGCTTCGGGCCCGACCGGGTGCTCTCGGTCGTGGACGCTATTGGCCTCATTCTGGACCGCCATCTGAACCCGGATCGCGTAAACGGCAACGGGCGCGAGATTAACGTAGCCTCCTCCGCGCCCGCACCGACGTCCTCGCTTTCCGCCCAGCCGAAGCTCGATCTCTGTCCCCAGTGCGACGCGCCAACCCTGGTGTACGAGGAAGGTTGCGCCCACTGCCAGAACTGCGGCTATTCGAAGTGCTAGGTCCGCGCTAAGGCCGGTCACGCAGTCTCGTGCACTCGTCCCAACGAGACTGCTCTTGTTAGAGGCGGGAGCCTGCTCATGCCGAACGGGGCGGAGCGGACGGGACCCCGATCGGAGACGGAGTGACAGGGGCGACGACCGTTCGACCGGCATGTCCTGGTGAGCAGATAAGACGGGCCGGCGTACACGTAGATGCCGGCGCGGAGCGTCCCCGCCAAGCCTGGTCTTTCTTCATGACCGGCCCCGCGCGCCCATCGAGGCGTGGGCCCGGAGTCCTCCCCCGGGAGCCGAGCGTGGACGTTTCTCATGTCGCCACCCAACACCGGTCTTGGACGGGGGATAGATTCACCTCGCAGCTTTCGACGGGGCCCGCATGATCGATTCGTGACCATACGGAGGCCGAGTTCAATGGAGCCCGACTGGGAAGCGTTGGTGCGAGCAGGGATGGAACAGGTGGGTCCGGAAGCCACCCTTGCCTACTTCGCCTAGTTGCACACTCGGTATCCTGACTCCGCCCGGGCAAATTTTGAGCTGGCGGGTGTGCTCGACTCTCAGGGGCCGGAAGGGGCCGCCATTCCCTATTACGAAAGAGCCATCAGTCTCGGTGGACTTTCAAGAGACCTTCACGCGTACGGCCTCATTCAATTGGGGAGCTCGTTACGCAACGTCGGCCGCGCCGAAGAAGCCGTAACCCTGCTGACAGAAGCAGAGCGTCGCTTTCCGGAGCAGTGGGCCGGCAGTCTCTTTCTTGCCCTCGCGCTTCACAGCGCGGGCCGCGCCGAGGAGGCGCTCGCCACCGTCATGCGCGCAACTCTGAAGCACGGTCGCGAGAACAGCCTCACTCGTTACCGGCGCGCTCTTACGGAATACATCGATGACATCCGACCAAGTTTCTAAACCATGCGACGCGGGTAGTTAGTCCTGGGCCTTCTTCTTACGAGTCCGGAGGACCCTTTGAGCTTGGGAGGCGCCGTAGTTCCGCCCTGCTTCGGAGTTGGCTATGACTTCCGGGGGAATACCGGTAGATTCACTCAGCCCTTCGGCCCAGTTAGCCGTCGGCTCTTCCGCGGACTTTGGGCTGCTCGGCCGACCGATGTTCCTGGGTCGCGCCATCGCGTGCACCTCTTTCTGCCCCATCCAACGCCTCCCTGCGGTCGTGCGCCATCACATGTCCACCAGCGGCGCCGTGCCCGGTCCATGTTGCCGCTGCCCCCTCCCCACCGGCGAGGGACACGAAGCCCCATCGCGCCCCTTCGGACTGTCTTGATCGACGGGGTGGTGTGTAAAATATTTCCCGTCCGCGATACAGTGGCCGGGGAGGAACAAGTCGATGGGGAAACCGCACCTCGTGACTTTGGTGCCTCGAATACGCGAGGCGCGCGAAGCCAAGGGCCTCACCCAAGAGCAGCTGGCAGCCCAGCTCGGGGTGACGCGCAAGACGATCTGGAATTTCGAGCAGGGGCGCACGTTTCCCAACCTTGTCGTCTTTGCCATGATGGCCTTGATCCTTGGCGTGTCGTGGATCGCCCTCTACACCGAACACCAAACGGGGGGATAACAATCCAACGGACAATCAGCCCGCCGCTACGAAAGCAGACGGTGCGGGAAGTCGGTCATAGCGCGAGTCTGACTCTGTGGGCCTCTTCGCTACACAAGGCCGCGAAGAAAGGTGGCCCTTACTGGATCCCGGTTGTACTAGACGCCCTCGGCCATGTTGCCACGGAGGTTTTCGTGAGGAACAAGTAGAGCCCGGGGCGTATCCCGAGCTCTACGGTAGCAACACCAGTCTGCCATGATCGGAGCGACGTGTCACGCCGAGCCTTCTCACAAGGAGGTTCGGCGTGCACATCGCAGAGACCCCATCCCCGCCTTTTTGTGTCCACCGGCGCTTTTTCGCTCCGCGCGACGTCACGCAAAGGCTGGCTGCCGCCAAAACAGTGCGTGGGGTGGGCCGACGCCAAATTATGCGGAGAGCGCCTGCAGAATCAGGCGCCGCAAAGTCTCGGCGGCAACGGGCGAGCTCAGGTGATAGAGGACGTCCGGGTCGATATCCACCCCATCCGGCCACACCACAGTGCCCGCTTCCTGGTCCACACGGACGGCCTCGAAGTAGTCCGCCTCGGCTAGACGCCCCAAGGCGCCTCCTT
>JAJYPE010000032.1 GCA_021795585.1 Actinomycetes bacterium
AGGCCATAACCCTGAGTAGTGCCAAGAACCAGGCCTCGACGGAAACGTCGTGCAAGCCGAAGCTAGCAAACTCATCCACCAGCTCTTTAGAGCCAGACCCGTTGGTCGCGGTGGCGTGATGTGCGCGATGCCAGGCAAACCAAGCCAGACGGCAGGGCTAGAAGCCCCGTCCGCCATGGCGGGGAGGTCCACGGTGCGGTTCCTTCTCTTTTCAGATCTGCATCTCGATACGCCGTTTCGTTGGGCTAACCCGGATGTGGGACGCAACCGCCGGCGGATGCTTCGCGAGACCCTTCGTAGGATCGCTCGCTTGGCAGACGAACTCAGGGTCGAGGCGCTCTGCTGTGGTGGGGACCTATACGAACATGAGCGCTTCTCGCCGGACACCGGGGCGTTTCTCCGGGTTACATTTTCCGAACTCGCTCCCATGCCCGTGCTTATCGCTCCCGGCAATCACGACTGGCACGGATCTGCGAGCCTGTACGAGCAGGTCGACTGGTCGGAGAATGTCCACGTGTTCTCCGAGGACCGCCTGACTCCAGTGTGTATCACTGACGGCTTGACGATCTGGGGAGCCGCTCATCGCGCGCCCGCCAGCACCGCAAACTTTCTTGAGGGTTTCCATGTGGAGCGTGGCGGCGTCCACCTTGCGTTGTTTCACGGCTCGGAGCAAGCGAGCTTTGCTTTCCAGGAGCAGGCCAAGGAGCCCCACGCGCCGTTCCGAGCTGATCAGGTACCTGCCGCTGGCTTGCACCACGCGATGCTTGGTCACTTTCACATACCGGTCGACGGCAAGTGGCACACCTATCCTGGCAATCCGGATCCGCTTGAGTTCGGGGAGGAAGGTGAGCGTGGGGCGGTCTTGGTTATCGTCGCCGAAGGCGGCAGCGTGAGCCGGGTGCGTCACCGGGTCGCTTTGTCTACCGTGAGTGACGTCAGCGTGAACCTTGACGGCGTGACTCACACGGAGCAGGTTTTCGATCGTGTCCGTCGTGCCGTTGCGCCCCTCGAGGGCTACGTGCGCGTGACGCTCACTGGCGAGGTCGACCCCGACGTCGACCTGCGTCCCGAGGACATCAAGCCCGAGACCGTCGCCGCTCACCTTGAGGGCATTGCGGTGCGTCTTGGGACACTCAGCATCGCCTATGACATCGAGGAACTCGCCGCGGAACATACGGTCCGGGGAAAGTTCGTCCGGGACGTGCTGGGCGCAAAGCAGCTCACGGAGGAACGCCGTCGCCGCGTCCTCGTGACGGGACTGCGTGCACTCGATGGCCGCAACGACCTCGAGGTCCGTTGATGCGCATCGAGTCCGTCACCGCTCACGCTTTCGGCCCACTGAAGGGGGAGACTCTTGAGTTCGCGCCAGGAATGACTGTGATCGTTGGTGACAATGAGTCGGCGAAGTCTAGCTGGCATGCGGCGATCTACTCGTCGCTCTGCGGACGCCGTAGAGGCAAGGGTCGGGCATCCAAGGAGGAGCAGAACTTTGCGGACCTTCACCAGCCATGGGATGGCGGACAATGGTTGGTGTCGGCCGTGGTCTGCCTCGATGACGGGCGGCGGATAGAACTTCGGCAGGACCTCGACGGCAAGGTGGATTGCCATGCTATCGACTTGGCGCTTGGCCGGGAGGTATCGGCCGAGGTGATGTACGAGGGCACGCCGGACGCAGCGCGCTGGCTTGGGCTCGATCGCCGCTCGTTCGTCGCTACAGCCTGCGTCAATCAGGCTCAACTTCTCGGCGTGCTCGAAGGGGCCGATGGGTTACAAAGCTATCTTGAACGGGCCGCGTCGACCGCAGGGGCGGACGCTACCGCTACCGAGGCGCTCGAGCGCCTCGAGGCCTTTCGTCGCGACCATGTCGGTCGCGACGATGCAAGGAGCGCCAAGCCCCTTCGTAAGGCGATTACACGCCTTGACGACGCGCGGCGGGAACTCGGCGAAGCCCGGGAGTCCCACGCGAGTTACCTCCAATGTCTCGAGGAAGTCGAAAAGCTGCGGAGATCAGCCGAGGAAGCAGAACGCCGCGCAGCTCTACAGGAGGCCGCTGCGGCCCGCAGGTTGGCAGTCGATCAACGCACGCGGTACGAGCGTGTGGTGGACCTTGAGCGAGGCCTTGGTGGGGTAGCGCCGCAATCGGCAACCGATACGTTTGCTCTTTCAGCCAAGGTCGAGCGGGCGTTGGAGGCGTGGAGGGATCGGTCCGATTTCATAACACTTGACGGACCCTCAGTAGCTGAGCTTGAGGAGGAGATAAGCCAGCTGCCGGCGATGCCTGATGGCGAGGTGGGGGTAAGTTCGGAGACCCAGCAGGCGTACGGAATGTTGACCCGGATTGAATCCGCTCTTGAAGCTCATGACGCCACAAGGCCGAACTCCCCCGAGATGCCTCCTTTGGACATCGACGCCGCAGAGCTAGTCGAGTTAGCTCAGGCATTGGAGCAGAGCCCGCCGGCCGCTGACCCCAGTCTCGCCAATCGGGTGCAGGTCCTAACCGGGCGAGCTCGCGCTCTGGAAGTCGCCAACCGAAGGTCGACCCTATTGCTCGGGGTCGGGATTTTATTGACGGTTGTCGGTTCGTTCGGGGCAACCATCGGTCCTCGGGCTACGAGTGTGGTCGCTCTAATCGGCATCGTCATCATTGTCGTGGGTGCTCTCACCCGAAAGCGGCGACGCCTTGCGATCGCAAAGGCGGAGCTTTTCGAGCTCCAGGCACAAGCCGTCCGTGCTCGTGAGGGTACCTTACAGATCACGGAGACCCGCCAGCGCGCCGAGGCGCGATGTTCCGAACTCGGAATCCCCCCCGTTCCTGCATCCCTTCGGGTGCTCGTCGGGCGCCAAGCGCGCTTCCAAGCGTACGAAGAGGGGATTAGCGACTGGGGGCAGAAGCGGGCGGAGCTTGTTGCTGGCCGCGAGAAGGCAGCAGAACGGCTTCGAACTGCGCTTGAGCAAACTGGAGATCCTGTTGATTGCGACGTGATGACGGCGTTTATCGAGCACGAGGATCGGTGTCGAGAACGCGCAATAATTGCCGAAAAGGCTAGGCGGCGGTCCGGCCTCGAGGCCCAGCTCCACGAGCGCAAGAGATCCGAAGAGATGGCTGCGAAGGCCGCTGCGGCCCGGCAAGCAGCTGAGGGCAATATCCTCGAAGCGGCACGATCATGCGGCCTTCAATCAAGGTCGCCCGAAGAGGCCGCGGTCGCGTTGGGGATCTGGAAGCAGCGGTGCCAGGCAGATCTTGATGAGCTGGAAGCCCGCCGTAAGGAATGGTCTGAGTTCGAAGCGCTTCTCGACGGTCGGACCGTGGAGCAGTTGGCTGAAGCGTTAACGGCTGCTGAAAGGGACGCACAAGCCCGTGCGGCTCGTTTCGACCTAGCCGAAATTGCCGCAATGGCTGACGAGGATATTGCTTCAGAGCTCCCAACGTTGTGGAAGGCGGCTACGGATGCGAAGACAGATGCCGCGGCGGCAGGGGGCGCTCTTGGCGCACAAGCCAGGGGGTTGCCCTGCGTTGCCGATGCGGAAGAGGGACTCGCCAGCGCCGAATCTGAGCTCGCGCGCGTCCGCGAACTCGACGAGACCCTCGTAGAGGCGAGCGAGTTTCTTGCAAAGGCGCAGCAAGGGGTGCAACGGGACGTGGCACCCCTTCTCGCCGCGACTCTGACACGGTGGCTCCCGAGGACGACTGCCGGCCGTTACATCGACGCGATGGTGGACCCAACGACACTCGAGGTGAGGGTGTGTGGTCCGAGTCGCCGCTGGCGTCGAGCTGATCGACTCTCGCGCGGCACTGCCGAGCAGGTGTACCTGCTTCTTCGGATTGCTCTTTCACGGCATCTCACTGGTGGGAAAGGCGTATGCCCGCTACTGCTGGACGACGTCACGGTTCAGGCTGATGCTGGTCGTACTGTCGAGATTCTCGGGCTACTCCATGACCTATCAGCTGAGCAGCAGGTCGTCGTATTCACGCAGGAACGCCTCGTTGCGGAGTGGGCAGAGCGGAACCTTCATGAGTCCGTAGATGCCATCCGCGAACTACCCGTAGTTGGCACCGAGTAAGAGGCCGCGCGGATAGGAAACATGGCCTCTTCACTGGGCTTGTCTGGCAGGAAGCCGGGAGCTGAGCACCCATGTGTTGAGCGACGGGTTATTTGATCACGACAACGACACAGAGCGCGAGGATGGAATCCATCGCATGGACGCCCACATCGTCGCCGACGAGGAAACTGTCAAGGCCGCAGACGACCCTCACATGCTGGACTTTCGGCCTTGACAGGAACGAGAGGCGACGCACAATGTGGCCATGGCGTTGGTGCCGGCCGTGATCACGTTGAATGTCTCCCCGTGCTCATTTAGCGTGGCGGTCGACACCATGTTGTCGTGGGGAGAACGATGGGAGACAGCTCTCGAATAGGCTGGCCCATCCAGACACGACATCCAAATACATAGCTCTGCACTGAAAGCTTGTCCTGGCACCGCATCTTTTCTTGTACGCAACTGACCTGATCGGTTCGCTAGAACTGCTGGTCACTGGCCCTATGTCCCTCTCCGCTGAGTCTCTTCTTGACATCCCCTTAACAAGGTGGTGGCTCTTCAAGGAGGTTCTGGTTCCCACGAACCAGGTCTGGACGCACTTTGTGGTGAAGTGATCTCCGTCTCTGGGCTGTGTGGGTAAAGAGGCACCAACAAATCAAGTGACTGATGATATGGCGTCTGGCCGTTACGTCATGGCCGATTTCCCCTCTTGACCATGGTAGATACGGCCAGTACTGAGGTTTGACGCCCCAGTTCAGCTGATGGGTTCGAGGATCCAGCCGGACGCGATCATGGCCGATGTGTAGAAGGAACCAATATTGACTCCCCAGCTTCGGCCGTAGGATCAAGCGAGTTCGGCTGAGGTGGGAACGCGCGACTGGTCCTATCGTTTGCCTTGTCTATACTAGAAATACGTGTATGGCGAGGGACGGGCAGTGATGGATGAAGAGCTGCAACACGAGGCTCGGGCGCTTGGAGATCCAACCCGCTATCGGTTGTTTCGTTACATCGCAGCGGCTCCTGGACCGGTTGGAGTCGCCGAGCTTACTGAGTACGTGCGCCTTAACCACAACGCGGTACGTCAGCATCTCGCGGTCCTAAAAGGTGCTTCCCTGGTGAGTGAGCGGGTGGAGGAGCGCTCCCGGCCGGGCCGGCCCCGGTTGCTCTACCGCCTGCACCCTGAGGTTGCGGGAAGGTGGGGCACGCCAGGTGCTTACGCCTGGTTGGCGAGCATGCTGAGTGACGCGGTTCGTCACAGGATGGAGCCGCGCCAGGTCGGTCGTCAAGACGGGCATTTCCGTGCGGCCGAGCTGACTGGCACTGAGGAGGAGGTTGACTTGATGGAAGCCGAGTTAATCCTTCGAGGATTTCGGCCGACGCGGGTCGTTCGTGGGCATGAGGTGGAGTTCATACTTCGACGGTGTCCTTTCGCTGATGTTGCCGGGTCCGATCCCGTGACGGTGTGTGACCTGCACCTAGGGCTTGTCGAGGGACTTGCTGAAGGTCTCGGTGGTCTCAATGTGGAGGGGCTCGTGGCAAAGGACCCCCACCGGGCTGGTTGCCGTCTCACCGTTCGTCGTCAACCTGTGACTCCAGGTACTCGCCTTTGACCTCGACATACCTGAGTGTCCGTGGACCTAGTGCGTACCGAAAGAGGTGAGTTCGGCGAGGTCGACATCGGGATCGGCTAGGCGGGCGGTGTCGATGGGGCGCCGGACTTGCAGCACAGCCTCGATAGCGTCGCCAGCGTCCCAGATGTTGGCGTTCATAGCGGCTACTGCTCGGCCGTGGTAGAGCCAAAAAGCGATAAACGCGCGGCTGTCCGACTCGCGTCGAAGGACCACCTGGTCAAAGGAGGGAGCCCAGCCTCGGTACTCCATCCCGAGGTCGTATTGGTCAGAGAAAAAATAGGGGGTGCGGTCGTAGGTCACTGATTCGCCAAGCATGGACCGAGCGGCTTCCGCGCCCTGGTTGAGGGCCGCTGACCAGTGTTCGAGACGGATATTCTCGCCGTATCGGGGATGGAATGCGTTGGCCACATCTCCCGCAGCAAAGATGCCGGGAATACTGCTTTCAAGGTGTTCGTTGACCACGATACCATTGTTGATGGCGAGCCCGGCGGTTTCCGCGAGATCGACTCTCGGAGTCACGCCCACACCGACTACGACTGCTGTGGCGGGAAGAACCGTTCCATCGGCGAGCCGAACGGCCTCCACTGAATCCGATCCGAGGAGCGCGTTGACGCTGGTGCCGAAGTGCATTTCGACGCCGTGTTCGGCATGCAGATCTCGATAAATGGCACCGATTTCAGGACCAAGGACTCGTTCGAGAGGGACCGAGGCCATCTCGATCATTGATACCTTGGCGCCGAGCTGACGGGCCGAGGCCGCTACCTCCGCTCCAATCCAACCCGCTCCGATAACGATGATCTGCGAAGAGCGGACAAGAGTCTCGCGCAGCGCGTCGGCGTCAGCCACACTGCGCAGGTAAAGCACCCCGTCTAGCTCTGCGCCGGGCACCGATAGGCGCCGGGGCGTGGCACCCGTGGCGAGGAGCAGCCGGTCGTAGCCGATCTGTTCTCCCGAGGAGAGCGTAACGACCGAGGTCGCCGCATCGAGGCTGGTGGTCAGAGTTGAGGTACGTAGCTCGATCTCCTGGTCGTTGTAGAACTCAGAAGGGTGGACCGCAGTCGCGTCGAAGTCCTTGTCGCCTCGCAGGTATTCCTTGGAAAGTGGGGGGCGTTCATAGGGGCGCTGTGGCTCGTCGCCGATCAGCACTACGCGGCCATCGAAGCCCTCGGCACGCAGGACCTCTGCTGCCTTGGCTCCAGCGAGACTCGCGCCCACAATCACGAACGTTTGCGCTTGCGACATGCCTGCTCCTTTTTCTACTGACGGGTCCAGGGAGTCGCAGGAACGACAGCCCGGCGTGTCTCGCCTTGACCTAGCGTCTGATCACACATCGGCCATTTTCGCACGCCAGGATCCGTTGTGCAGCCGTTCGGAGAATGCCGCCTATAGCTGCGCTACTCGCGCTGGCGACTACACGATTCCTGGAGCTTCAAGGCTCCGAACCGGGGGCCGACCTTGACTCAAGTATCCCGTCCAGCGCCGTAGCGTGCCATCCGTCGACTGACCAGGTTTGCCGAGCTGTTACAATCGCGCCATGGCGCCGGTGAACGACGGCTCACGTGCACCAGGGAACCTCCTTCCTTACGACTTGCTCGACGACCGCTACCGCCTGGAGTTGCTCCTCGGTCGCGGTGGTATGGCTGCCGTTTACCGGGCCGTTGACATCCGGCTGGATCGGCATGTCGCGATCAAGATGCTGGGCGATGCCCCAGGTGCCGATGAACGGCGATTTCAGGCCGAGGTCCGGACTCTGGCGCGTTTTTCCCATCCGAACCTCGTTCGCATTCTTGACGCGGGCGATGTTGACGGGCGCCTCTATCTCGTGATGGACCTCATTGAGGGGACCACCCTGGCGGCGCGCCTTCACGATGGTCCACTCGATCACAATGAGGTGGTAGCGATTGGCGCGAGCATCGCTAGCGCCCTCGCATACGTGCACGGCGAGGGGATCGTCCATCGCGACATCAAGCCTGCCAACATTTTGCTCGACGCCCGCGGCGGGGCCTACCTGGCCGACTTCGGGATCGCCCGGTTGGTGAACACGACGGGGATGACGGCAACGGGCCTGCTCCTCGGCACTCCCGCCTACCTCGCCCCCGAGCAGGTGCGCGGCGAAGACATAGGCGCGCCGGCTGACGTCTTCGCGCTCGGCCTTGTCCTCATCGAGTGCCTGACCGGCGAACGTGTGTTCAATGGCACCCTGTCAGAGATTGCTGCCAGCAGGATGGTGCGCGAACCGGAGATCCCCCCAGGCGTCGGCGCGCGCTGGGCCCCCCTGCTCAGGTCAATGACCGTCCGGGATTCGGCGACGCGCATCTCTGCCTCAGGTGTCGCTGTGCAGCTTTCTTCGTGGCGGGAACCGACAGCGATCTCGGGGGCCAGTTCGATCAGCGGAACGAGCATTGCCACAACCGCCCTTATTGACCAGGGGTTATCTGAGACTGAACGTATTGACGCTGCGCATCCGACTTTGGCTGGTGTCGCGGTAGCACTGCCACTTGATTCCGATCGCTCGGACTCGGAAGCAGGTTCTCGTGATCGGCATGCGAGCAGGCGTTGGGCGCTCCTAGCGGTGGCCGCTCTAATCGTCGTGCTCCTCGTCGGTGTGGGTCTCGGTGGCGTACTCTTCGGCTCAGGACCCGCCAGCGGTCTTCGAGGCGATCCCAGGACGAATGGCACCTCAGTCGCGCGTTCGAAGAGTACCGTTTCGTCGTCGACCACGGTGCCGACCACGACTACGACTTCGACGACCAATCCCGTCCCTTCGGTCCCATCGATGGCAACCGCGGCAGCACAATTCGTGTCAGGCCTTGTTACCGGTGCAACGACCGGTAACGTCTCGCCGCAGGCTGGCCAACAGCTCCTTGGCCAGCTCCAACCACTCCTCTTCCCTTCTCAAACTGCCTCTGCCGACCAGCAAGTTCAGCAGTTTGACCAGCTCGTTCAGACCTTCGACCTCAACGTCGCAAACGGGCAGATCACCGGTAGTGTGACCCTCGCTTCGCTCACTCAGTCAATCAATGCGCTAGCTTCAGCCCTAGGAACAAGCGTTCCAGCGCCGTCGACATCGTCCTCGTCCCAACAGCCAACTCCGACCAAGTTTAAGCACAATCACGGCAGGGGGGTAGGCCGTTAGATGACCATTAGACGAGTTCTGGCACCGAGTCGTGTATGCGAACTCGGTAAGGTTCTTGAGAATCCGTTGGAGTGGGTGGAGCACAGCGAGGGCAAGGGCGGCATCTCCGTCACCGATAAACGGTAAGGCTGGGCCTGAAATGGCAGCCCTCCCGGCTGGGATCGGTGGGTGCCGAGAGCCCCGTCCATCCTGCTCATGCCACTCGCAGGTACTTCGTATTGCTCCGTCGAACGGTAGTTCACCAGGCCGGTCCGCCGAGGTTGTGGAGGTCGTCGCTCTGGAGTAGGTGGTGTACGGCCCTGGCGTCGTGCTCGTCGACGACCCCGTCGGTTACGAGCTGCCTAAGTAGGTCCCGGGTCCGTCTTGCGGGTGTACCGGTAAGCGCTCCCCAGAGCGTGAGTGCGTCTTCGTCGTCGCTGGCGAACTCGAGAGACCTGGTTGCTGCGATGGCAATGGACGCGGACTCGCCTGCGTCGAGACGGCGGGCCTTGGCGCCAAGTGAATGACGCCACTCCCGGTCCTCCAGCCGGCGGGACTGAAGACGGACGGCGAGTTCCAGCTCGTCGGCGTTAAGCGTCAGCACGGTGAGCTGGTCTGGACCGAGAGCGAGAAGACGATCGAGTCCATGTACAGCTGCGAGCGCACGGCTGGCCACCCCCGAGCCGAGCCCGGCTTGATTGGCCTGGCGCTGGAGCGCGGTCCGGATGCGTCGCAGCTCGCTCGGATCGTCGGGCTCCGCTCCGTGGACGCCGTTGGCGATGAGGACGGTGCCGCCGCACGCTTGGAGGAGGTGGTGGGGCCAGCAGACGACGGCGAAGCTACGCGCGACCGAGGCGTCGACCAGCATGCCCGCCAACGCTCATCGCTCACGGTTGGCGAACGCAGCATCCTCGAGGTCCTGCTGGACTCGTCGCTCGCCATCCTCCGGCCCGGGCCGGACGAGGAGCTGGTGGATCTCCTCGGTGCTCGTGGCGAGTACCTCTGCAGCGTCGCCCGGCGTGATGAACCCACGTTCTAGCGCGGCACGCACGAGCAGCAGAACACGGGTTGGCTGAGCTTGTAGGGGATGGAGGTCGTAGCTGCCCAAGTCCGCGGGATGCACACGATAGCCGAGGGCAAGCGCCAGCCGGCTCGGGGAGGCCTCGGCCAAGACGTCGAAGTCTTCTCGCGTGATCAGCTTCTCTTGGAGGAGCCGCACCCGTAGCGTGGCGAAGCTCACGCCGAAGTGCCGCTGGAGGTGCACTACGAGCGTCGGGTTGGCCAGGTCGTCGAACGGTGCCAGTTCGGCGACGACTCGTCGTAGCTCGTCGTTCGGCACGAGAAACTCCCCGGCGAAGGCGTCCGCGAACCGCTCGCGGCCATGGTCCTGTCCGGGCATCGAGACGACGACGTCTGCTGTCTGGGAGTGGAAGTAGGCGTGGGCGAGCTCGTGAGCCAAGGTGAAGACCTGTCGACCTAGGGTCATCTGGGAGTTGACAGCGATGCAGAAGCCCGCCTGGGGGTGGTTGTAGAAGAACCCCGAGGGGGCCTCGCCGAGGTTGGCGCCGAGCGGGAGCCGCCAGATGAGCACGTGCTCGTCGAGCACCTGGAACGGGTCGCCGAGCGCTCCGCCGCCTAGATTGAGTTGGCGGCGAAGCTGACGGGCTGCCCAAGCACCCTCCTTCCCACTTGAGCCGCGCGCCGCAGCGAACGGACTACGACCTGGGCCTAGCAGCACCGTGCCTATCTCCCCAGCTAGCTCGACGTACTCAGAAACACGCTGCTCGAACAGCCGGAGTCCACCCTGCGCACTCTCGTCGAGATCCCTCGGCGCAGCCCGAAAGAGCACACCGCTCACGTCGACCCCCGCCCCAGCCAGCTCATCACCTACGAGCAAGGACTCCAGCGACGTCCCATAGAGGCGGGCCAATGCCGCAGCTACGTTGAGCGGGACCTGGCGGCGTCCCGCCTCGTAGTAGTTGAGCAGGACCCGGTTGATCCCCACCGCCTCGGCCGCCGCCTCCTGCGACAGCCCGGCCCGCTCCCTGCCCGTACGCAACATCTGACCGATCGAGTCCAGGGCAAACCTCCTTAGTGTTACAATCCTAGCGTTATCGTTCACCAGTGTAACCAAGATCAGGGACGGACCGCACCAGGAAAGGGAGGTGACAACCATGACCGATCGCAGGGCGGGCCAGCAGCAGGGCCCCTATGTTAACAAGGAGTCGCGGGCACGCAACCAGGCGGGGCTTCATCCCTGTCGACAACCACTACCGCTACCAGATTGCCGACGGCGTCTACGCCGTCCGGGTCGCCGTCTCGCTGCCGCCGGTCGGGGAGATCCTCGTCCCGGTCAACTTCCCGAAGACCGGCCACATGACAGAGCAGATGGCGAAGATCGCCGCGATTCAACTCGCGGGTCGCGTCGAGTGACGAGAGGGGGCAACTGCCGAGCTGTCGGCCGCAGTATCCTCGACACGGGCAACAGTGGCGCCTACATGGCCGTCAACCCGGTCTGCCCGCCACGCGATCGCATGCCGGCGATCTCGGAGGGACACCGGTGGTCTTACGCCAAGCAGGCCTTCGAGCGCGCCTATCTCTTCTCCGCACGGCAAAGTCGGAAGATGCAGACCGCGCTGGGCTGCTGCCCAGGCGCCCGAACGCGTCGGTCCCGGTGGCGCGCACGCCGGGGACGGCACTGTGAGTCGATCAGCCGGTTACCAGCCCGAGGTGCTGGCAGTCTGCGCCCATCCCGACGCCGAGTCCTTCGGGCTCGGCGCCCTGAGCGACCAGGGGACGACGGCGCGCGTCTTGTGCTTCACCCACGGGGAAGCTTCCACCCTCGGCGAGACCCGTCGCTCGTTGGGCGAGGTCCGCGCTGGCGAGCTCGCCGGTGCGGCGGCCGCCCTCGGGGTTGGGGGGCGCGCTCCTCGATGACGCGGATGGTCATCTCGGCGAGGTACCCCTCGAGGAACTGGCCCAGCAGGTGGACGAGACGAGCGTACCGGCCCAAGTCCTGCTCCTGTTTGACGAGGGCGGCATCATCGGTCACCCCGACCATTGCGCCGCCACTGCTGCAGCGCTGCTGGCACGCCAAGCGCCGCAAGCTTCCCGTGCTCGCTAGGGCGGTGCCTCAACGGGTCGCCAGCACGCTCAGCACCGAGCACGGCACCAGCTTTCTCGGATGGCGCGACGCTAAGGTGGACCTCGTCATCGCCGTCGACCGGCGCCGACAACGACAAGCGATCGCCTGCGATGCCAGCCAGTCTGGTGACAACCCCGTGCTGTGGCGACGCCTCGAGCTGTCGGGTGCCTCCGAGGAGACACTGGAACACGCTAACGACCGCACAGGCTTTGATGGCGGTGCGTGAGTCCGACGGCGAGAGGGGCCGTCGAGACCGCTCAGGGCGGTCGAAGAGTCAGCTGGCGGACATCGCTGTGCCGCTTGCACTGCTCGGGCTGCTCGGCGTCCAGTTCCTCTTGGGCATGGCCATCAACCTCTTCGTCCACATTTCGCCTGCCGGTGCCGGGATGGCAGAGATGATGGGCAACGGTCCGCTGGTCGGCATCCACATGATGCTCGGGATGATTCTCGCCGTCGGGGGCGCGCTGGGCGTCGCCACCGCGCTCCATAACGGCTGGCCGGCGACCGTCTGCGCGGTTGTAGCCCTCGGCGGCATCCTCGTCGCCGGGCTCGGCGGCGTGGCCTTCCTCATGGGCGGCCAGAGCAACAGCGCCTCGTATCTCATGGCCGTCGGGTTCCTCGTCGCCGTCGGCGGCTATGTCGCCGAGGTGCTCGCCGTTCGTTGATCGCGCCGCGGCCCAGTCTGGTTGGTACCCGAAGTGCCGATCACCCTTGGCACAGCGAGCGACACAGCGGCCACAAGCTCAATTGCACAAGCTCAATTGGAAGTGCACGAATAATCGCCGGCCGCAGCAGAATTGCTTGGCTTTTCCTGCCCCCGCCGGGCCGTCCAGGGGGTCCTGCGACGGCCTGCGCCTATCCAGCATCGCTCGCCCGGAGCGATGCTGGATGGTCACTGCGGTCGTTGGTCGCGGCGGGAAATCGGCTGCTGCCGCACCTGAACCGACGATTGGGGCTGCAACGACGAGATTGCTCGTCGAGGGCCGCCTGAGCCTACATCGCGGAGGTGACGACCGATTGAAAGATTTGGGCGGCCGGGACCGCGACCGATGACAAGCTCGTCACGGCTGAGGGGCGGTAGAAGCGGCGGCCTCCCCGCCGGGCATCTGGCGAAGCGTGCCTCTTGCTTCGCCGTCCAAGGTCGGCACCGTCTAGCGCCGTGTAGCGCAGCGCCGGCGACCTGGCACAGGTCTGGGTCCGGCGTTGGGGCGTCTGGGGGTCAGGCCATACGACGCTGGGGGCGTCGCTTCGGGACATCGAGGTTGTCGTGACCCAGCCGCCCCGGCACTGGCGAGGACACCGCGCCGCTCGCGGAGACGGACCCGTTGAGAGGCAAATCGGGTGCCAGTGCCAGGGCGGCGGTCGTTAGCGGCGGCGGGCGCCTCACCGTGGCCTGCTTGGCACGGGGCGAGACCAGGTGAACTTCCCCCCTTGGACCGGACACTCCATGACAGGTATAGATGAAGGAGGATGTTCCAATGGGAAAGCAGAGTTCACCAAGGCGTTTTTCGCCCGAGTTCAAGGCAGATGCAGTAGCGCTGTTGA
>JAJYPE010000268.1 GCA_021795585.1 Actinomycetes bacterium
GACGACCGGGCCGAGCCAGGCCAGACAGAGACCTTGATCGAGCCGGTTACCGAAGGCGCCCCTTCGACCCTGGTGCCCACCCCTCCCGCTCAGGTGGGTGATGCCGAGCCTGCAGCGCCTGAAGACGCGGAAACGGGTGGCCCGGCCGTTGATGCGTTCGCGGAGGCGGAGCCGTCAGAGGCCGCAGCGAATGGCGCTGTGGCTCCGAGCGCCCTCAAGCCCCAACGGGTGAGTCGCAGGCCGGTTCGCCGGGCGGGTGAGAACGGGGGAGCGGTCCGCCTCGAGCGAAAAACTTTGGCAAGCGGAATCATCTGCTCGGTCTGCGGAATTACCAACGAGGTGCAGCGCTACTTCTGCCACCACTGCGGGAATGTGCTCCCACCGCCCCCACCGCCCCCACCGCCGCTGTCGCGTTGGCAGCGCATAAAAAGGCGGGCGCGGATCATCTTCGAGCGGACCTTCTACCTCAAGCCGCGCCAAGCTCAGGCTGGGGAACGGGTGGGACGGCATTGGCGCTCCCAAGGCGCGGACGCATCCAACGAGACCGTCCGCACCAGGTTGGTCACCGTTGCCCAACGTGCCCTGGGTTTGGTGGTGGTCGTTGGCCTGCTGCTTGCCTATCTCGGCCCCTTGCGCAATCCGATCAACTCCGAGATAACCCGGCTCAAGGCGGCCGTATCCAACCGCCTGGCGCTCAAGTACGTGGCCATCTACCCGGTTAGTGCCACGGCCACCTCATCACTTGCGGGTTTTCCGCCCACCAACGCCATCGATGGCCTTTCCACCACCTATTGGGCCGCCAAGCCAACCCCCAACAGCGGCGTGGGCCAGTCGATCACCTTCACGCTGTCGCCCGCGACGCGCCTCGACAAGATCGGCTTTATCATCGGCGCGAACGACACAGCGGCGGACTACACCTCGCAGCCCCGCCCGGCCAAGGTGACGCTGAGCTTCAACAATGGGAAGTCCGTGACCTACGCGCTGGTCGACAGCTCCACTTTCCAGTCCTTCACGTTGCTTCGCAACAACGTGAGCAGGGTGACTGTCACCGTCAAGTCCGTTTACCTGTCTCCGATAGGCAAGAGCGTCTCCATTGCCGAGGTGCTCTTCTACAGGCTTCAGTAGCGGCGCGTGCGAAAGGAAGTGGGCACTTGCCCCCAATAGTTGTTGCCGGAGCACAAATGATTTGCTCGTTTGGCATGGCGCCCTCGACGCTCATAGCCGAGTCGACGGTGCTGGCCGATGAGCTTCCCGTTGCCACCATCGCCGATGTGATACCGATCGATAACATCCCACCCTTTGGGATGTGCGACTCGCTCGCCAATCCTGAGGTCGTCACTGCCACCACCGCGGCGTTGGGCGTGCTTACGCCCATGCCCTGCGTGCCGGTCATCGTGGACCCGTGGATCCCGATCGCCCCGACTGTTCAGGCGGACGGGATCCCCGTGCTCGTGATGGGGAGCATTTGCAACTGTGCGTGGGGTGGAGTTGTCGAGATCATTGAGCCGGGCCAGTTCTCGGTAGAGGTAAACGCCTGAGCCGCTTGGGCGGCCGGGGGTGCAAAGTTTGGAAAGGCGTTCATTGATTCGAGGCGGCGTCGCAGGCTCGAAGCGGCGGTCAGGGGTCTTAGTGCGCCTGGCCATGGTCTTGGCTGCCGCTTTGCTTGTAGCAGCACAGCCGGCTTCGATCAATTCAGTGGCTGGGAAGGCGACTCCGGTCGGCTTCTCTTCCACCCCGCTTGTGGGGGTAAACCAGGACTTTGGAAGCTCCGGCCAGCTACTCCTGCCCGCCGCCTATGGCGCCAGCGCGGAGCAGCTACGGCCGTCGGTTCTGCAGGTGCCCGCCGCTGCGGCGTCTGTCCTGGTCGGGACGACAATCCAGGCCGGAGACATGCTGGCGATGTACCAAGGCTCAAACACTGCCGAGGTGCAGATAGACCAGGTGGCACCGGCCGCTTCTTCTCAAGTCAACTGCTGGGCCTCCATCGACTTCAACCCGACGGCAACGCCACCGGTTTCCGCGACTCCTGGCTGTCCCGGCGTTCCCACCGCCGGCACTACCCTGGCCGGGTATTCGGCCACATATTGCCCACCGGACGTCTGTGTGGCGGCTGATCCTTCATTGTTGGTCCAGGCTCTGGTCGGTCAAGGGACCGCTGATTACTGGGTCGTCCTGGCAGTGGATCTGATGAACGGGCAGATCGTCTCAAAGAGCGTTGACCTGTCGGTGAGCGGCGCCTCGGGAGCAACCTTTGCGGCCGACACCTCGGGTAGCTCCGCATACGCGGCTCTTGCCCTCACCGGGGTCACGTCCGGAAATGGCTCGGCCACGATAGTGGATGCGATGCAGGTGAGCGCGACCAGTGGGAGCTGGAGCGTTGCATGCTCGGCGACCCCAGCGACCTGTGGTGAGTTTCCGGGCACCTCAACGGTGGCCAACCTCGCCCTGGCGGCGAACGGCGCCGGCGACGAGACGCTGATCGCTCAGGGGCTACCTTCGTACATTTGGACGCTGACCCCCGGGAGCTCCAGCTTGGGAATCTCGGCCCCTGCAGCACTTAGCGGCCTGCCGAGCGCGGTACCGGCCAGCCTACAGGTGCTGCCCACCACCACCCCGGGTTCCGTATACTTCGACTACCTGACGCAGTCCGCCACGGCTTTAGCCGTTGGCCAAGCGACAGTTGATCTGGCCGCCCAATCGGTGACCTCGAGGAGCTCAAACGTCACCCTCCCGGCCGGCTTCTCTCCCACGGCCTTCCTGGCCACGGCCCTTGGCACGAACCGCGCCGCCTTCTATTTCGAAGACCTGGGTGCCGCACCTCTGTCGCCCTCCACGAGCGGGATTCCTGCTCTCCTTGGATATATTCCAGCCGGCGCTGCGTTTTCGGGTTCCACCGTCGGCACTGCCTCCGAGACAGTGGCCGCCGCATTGCTCCAGGGGGCCAACCAGTTCTGCACTGCCACGACCTTTGCCAACCTGGTTTGTGCCGGCCAGGCAGGCACCCTTTCCTCGGAGCCAGGTGCGGCCGACCTGGTGGCGTATGCGGCGTACTTCGATAGTCCTACCGGCTTCACCGCCCCCTCGGCTCTCCAAGCG
>JAJYPE010000033.1 GCA_021795585.1 Actinomycetes bacterium
ACGTTATCAAGGTCGAGAGCCCCGGCGGCGACGATACGCGAGACTGGAGGCCTCCGGTGCGGAACGGCGTTTCCACCTACTACCTGGGTGCGAACCGCAACAAGCGATCGGTGGTGCTCGATTTCCTCGTTCCCGAGGACCGTGACCTCGCCTACGAGTTGGTGCGGCGCGCCGATGTGGTGGTCGAGAACTTCAAGCCCGGCTCGCTGGCCAAGTTCGGCCTGGACTACGAGTCGGCGATTTCTCTCAACCCATCGCTGGTTTATGCCTCCATAACCGGCTTCGGTGCCGGCAAGGGCGCCTCCGTCCCAGGGTACGACCTCATGGCCGAAGCCATCAGCGGCTTCATGAGCCTCACCGGAGATCCGGATGGCGAGCCGTACAAAGCGGGTGTGGCGGTGTTCGATGTCATAGCCGGGCTCAACACCGCCATAGGTGTAGTCTCGGCGCTCTTCGCCCGCACCCAGGGGGCGCCAGGACAGCACATCGAGGTGAACCTGCTCTCCACCGCCCTTTCCGGAATGGTGAACCACATCAGCGCCTACCTGGCCGGCGGCGTGGTTCCCTTCCGCTCCGGCAACGCCCACCCCAGCATCTACCCATATGAACCCCTGGCCACCTCTGACGGCGAGATCGTCGTGGCAGTTGGGAACGACAGCCAGTTCAAGCGCTTTTGTGAGATCATCGGCGCGCCGGAGCTTGCCGATGACCCGCGCTTCGCGCGCAACCAGGACCGCACCCGCCACCGCGAAGTACTCGGCCCCCTACTTGTGGAGAGGCTCAGACTCCGCACCAAGGCTGAATGGTTCACCGAACTCCTCGCCGCGGGCGTACCGTGTGGCCCTATCAACACCATTGACCAGGGCGTTGCCTTCGCCGAAGAGCTGGGTCTCGAGCCGGTGGTCAACATTCCCTTCGATGGCGGCGAGTTGGGCACGATGCGCAACCCCATCGGGCTGAGCGCCACTTCGCCCACCTATCGACTGGCGCCACCCACCTTGGGCGAGCACTCCCACGAGATCCGGGAGTGGTTGCGCGAGCGTAGGACCTGAGCCAAGGAAGGCTCGACTAGCACAGGCCGGCGCAGGTCCCGCAGGTGGCGCCCATTACGGCTCGGTGCTACGATCACGCCATAAAGCCCCCCGGCGGCCCCGCGAGGCTTTGCCCTGGAGGTGTGATGATCGAGCAAGAACGCAGCCCCTTGCCCCCCGCGGCGCATGAAGGTGCGCACGCGATCGAAGTGGACAACCTCGCCAAGCGCTACGGCGAGGTGGAAGCCGTCAAGGGTGTTTCCTTCACGGTGGAGCACGGCGAAGTCTTCGCCTTTCTCGGCCCCAACGGCGCCGGGAAGACCACCACGATCCGCATGCTCTGCACCTTGACCCAGCCCACGGGCGGGAGGGCGTCGATCGACGGATACGACGTATCCACGCGCGCCCGCGACGTACGGCAACGGATCGGGCTGGTTTTCCAGGAACAAACCCTCGACCAGCAGCTGACCGCGGAGGAGAACCTCCGCTTTCACGCCGTGCTCTACGGCGTGCCCAAGTCCGAGGTGGATGCGCGCATCGACCGCGCGCTGCGAATGGTGCAGTTGATCGATCGCCGCAGCGATCTGGTCTCCACCTTCTCCGGAGGAATGGCTCGCAGACTGGAAATCGCCCGGGGCATGCTACACACCCCGGCGGTCCTCTTCCTGGACGAGCCGACGATCGGACTCGATCCGCAAACCCGAGCTTTGATGTGGGAGGACGTGCTCCGGCTGCGAAGGGAGGAGGGAGTCACCATCTTCCTTACCACCCATTACATGGAAGAGGCCGAGTACGCCGACCGGATTGCCATCATCGACCAGGGAAAGATCGTTGCGCTCGACACATCCGGGGCCTTGAAGAGAACAATCGGGGCCGACACGGTAGAACTTGCCACCGGCAACGACGACCTGGCCGCAAAGAACCTCGAGGCGGCCGGCTTCAACATCAAGCGCGGGGATGACGAGGTCGTGGCATTTGTCGAGAACGGCGAGGCGCAAGTGGCCTCCATAATTGCCGCGGCCGGCACCCCCATCCGCACCGTAAAGGTGCACCGGCCCACGTTGGAGGACGTCTTCCTTCACTACACGGGCCGCCAGATTCGCGAAGGCCAAGGCGGTGGGCCCACTCCCCCGCACTTCATGCACTTCGCCAGGCGGCGTTAGGAGTTGCCATGAGTGTCACCAGTACAACCGCCGCCCCGACCCATCCACAGCATCATCTGGCCGCCTCCAGTGACCTGCGCACCATCGGCATGGTCTGGCGCCGGGAGCTGATCAGGTTCGTGAGGACCCGCACCCGAATTCTGACCAGCTTCGTCCAGCCGATCCTCTTTTTATTCGTCCTGGGCTACGGAATGAGCAGTCTGGTGGGTACCACCGGAGGGTTCGATTTCAAGAAGTTCGTCTTCCCGGGCATCGTCGCGATGACCGTGGTCACCACCGCCATCTTCTCCGCCATCTCCATCGTGTGGGACCGTGAATTCGGCTTCCTGCGCGAAATGCTCGTCGCACCGGTGAGCCGGGGCGCACTGGTCATCGGCAAGACCCTGGGCGGGGCCTCCGTCGCCACGGTTCAGGGCACGATAATGCTGGCACTGGCGCCCCTGATCGGGGTGCACCTGACCCCCTTGCTGGTGCTGGAGGTGATCGGGCTCGAGATGCTCATGGCCTCGGCACTGACCGCCTTTGGCGTCTTCGTCGCCAGCCGCATCCAGCGGATGGAGGGCTTCCAGGTGGTAATGCAGCTGGTGCTCTTCCCGATGATCTTCCTTTCCGGCGCGCTCTTTCCCTTGAGCGGCATACCGGCATGGCTGGCCGTGATCACCAGGATCAACCCGCTCACCTACGCGGTCGACCCGCTCCGCCATGTCGTCTTCGCCGCCCAGAACATGCCCGCGGCAGCGGTAGCCCGTTTCGAAACCGGCGTCACGATCTTCGGCTACCTGGTCCCGCTGTACCTGGAGATTGTTATCGTCCTGGTCTTCCTGGTAGTTTTCCTGAGCCTCGCAATCGTCGGCTTCTCCAAGAAGGACTAGCGCACGGCCTGTTCCCGCGCGCGCGTGACCGAGACCGCGGTGATGGCGGCGAGGACAAGCAAGACCCCGAGGCCCAATGCCCAGGTGATCGGAGTGCCAAGCAGGGCCACTGACCCGACCGCCGCCGCCAACGGCTCCAGCGAACCGACCACGTTCGCCGAGAGCGCGTCGACCTTGGAGAGCGCGGACAGGTAAAGCAGGAAGGGCACCGCCGTGCCTCCCACCACCACGAAGAAAACCAGCGCGACCCCGCTCAAATTCAGGCCGGCCGGTGCGGCGGCGAACAGGGAGGGTAGCAGGACGGCTCCGCCGGCCAGGAACGCCCCGGCAACCACCATGTTGGGGTCGTGGCGAGCCAGCAGGGGACCCGGCGCCAGGTTGTAACCGGCCGTGAAAAGCCCGCACACGACTCCCCATTCAAGGCCGGCGATGGGGATGTGGAGCTCGGTAAAGGTTCCGCCCGTCACCACCAGCGCGACCCCGGCAACGGCGACAATCACCGTCGCTGCGACCGCCGCAGCGGGCGCCCGGCGCGCGCGCAGCGACACCAGCACCAAGATGAACACGGGGCTGGTGAACTGAAGCAAGGTAGCAGTGATGGCGTTGCCGTGCTTTACAGCCAGGAAGAACGTCAGCTGCACGCCATCCAGGGCCACCACCCCGAACAACGCGATGCGAAGTGCCTCGCCGCCCCGCGTGGCGAGGCGCCCCAGAGCCCCGGCCGTGCGTGCCGGCCCTACGAACAGTGCAAGCAACAGGGCGGTCCCGATCACCCTCGCCGCCACCAGCCAGAGGGCGCCGACCCCGTGATTGCGGAAGAGCTCCTCCGCGGCCAGAGCCGAGAACCCCCAGAGAATACCGGCCACCACGACCCATAGGACGGGATGGCGCAGCTGCGCCCCTAAGCGGCTCGGAGGCATGGACCAATCCTAAGCCGGCCGCGACCTCGCCCCCAAGTGAAGCCGGTCCGCCACCGCAGGCGGGGCCGGAGCTATGATCATCGGCGTTGATCCAGCTAATCACCGACCCGGCTCTTACCGGGATGGGAGCGGCCACGGCCGCAGTGATCCTGGCAGCCGCCTTCGCCCACGCCGGCTGGAACGCGCTCGCCAAGCAGGCCCCCGATCAGCGGGTGGCCTTCCTGTGGCTCAATCTCGCGGTAGGGGCCATCGGGGCGGTGGGTATCCTCGCCTTCGGTCTGCCGGCCGGAGCGGCCATCCCCTTCGCGCTCGCCTCGGTGGCGATACATCTCGTCTACAACCTTTCTCTGCTGAATTCGTATCGCTTCGGCGACCTGAGCCAGGTATACCCTTTGGCCCGAGGCATGGCACCACTACTGGTGGCCCTGGGAGCGCTTGCCTTCGCCGGTGAGACTCTCTCACCGGTACAACTCGGCGCCGTGGCCGTGATCGCGGGCGGCCTTGTGGGGTTGGCGGAGCTGAGACGCTTAGCCGACTCGCGCAACCGCGCAGCAGTGGCGCTGGCGGGAGCGACGGGCCTGGCGATCGCCGGCTACAGCCTGCTCGACGGCCTGGGCGTGCGCCATGCCGGCTCCCCCTTCGCCTATGCCGCCCTCATTTTCACCCTGGAGGGTCTGCTGGTCGCGGCAGTCATCGCACTGCAGCAGGCACGAGCGGCCCGGCCGCTGGGTGGGTCGGGGGCCGCACGTGGCGCGCTCGCGGGTGCGATCTCGTATGCGGCTTACGCGGCGGTCTTGTGGGCCCAACAAAGGGCGCCACTTGCCATGGTCTCCGCCTTGCGAGAGAGCAGTGTGCTCATTGCCGTGGCGATGGGCAGGCTCTTCCTGCGGGAGGAGCTGGGACGCAAGAGGCTTGCCGCCGCAATCGCAGTCGGCGTTGGCGTGATCGCGCTGCTGGCGACAGGTGTGCGAGCGGGCTGAGGTAGTCCTCGGATCAGAGAAGCTGGAACAGATCACCTATAACAAGGTAAGTCACCAGCCCGATGACGGCGAGGTAGATGAAGGTCATCTGCCAGCGCCACTTGTGGCCGGCGACCCAGAAACGGCGAATCCCCTTCACATCGAAGAAGAGGGCCACCACGCCGATCGGAATTCCGATCTCGGGGCCGACTTTGGCCATGGCGCCCAGGCCTAGCGCCGGTATCACGAAAGGAAGGATCACGTAGCTGAGCGTGCAACGGAGCCCCGAAAGAAGCATGGCGAAGCTGAATAGGCGCTCTGCTGACTGCTCACGCTCTGTTTCTGAGGATTCGGACGCCTCAGTCGGCTCGGGAACCCGCAGCAAACGCTTCATCGTGACGTCGCTCCGGGTCTCGGTGGCGTGCCCCACGTAGCAGGCCTCTTCAGACTCAGCCGCCTCGATTCGCTTCATAGCGGGAAAGTCTAGGCGTATCGCGCCGCTTTAGAAAAGTCACCTGCATGGAGAGCAGCAGGTCTCAGCACGCCTGAACTGGGCAAAGGCAGGCTCCGAGCTACCTCGCGACAAGATTCACATCCGTGTTCACCCAAAGTTCAACTTCCGTTAAGGCCCGCGCTAACTCGGACATTCAGACTTACTCGGTTGTTCGCGTCCAAGAAAGGTTCGAAGGCATGACCGAGTTGAATCTGGGCCGTCCCGGAGCGGCCAATCCGGACCCGGATACCGACGGCCTCCCCGAGACAGGCCTGGCTGCTCCGGGACCAACCGTGAGCCAGTTGCTGGATGAGGCACCCACCAGCCGCTTCCACCGCAGCGCGGTGCTGATCTCCGGTATGGGCTTCTTCACCGACGCTTACGACCTGTTCGTCATCGGAACCGTCGCGGCCCTGGTGCAGGCCCAATGGCACCTCTCGACCGCCGAGACCAGCTGGGTCGCCGGTTCGGCCATACTTGCCGCCTTCATCGGCGCACTGGTGTTCGGCCGAATCGCCGACGTGCTGGGGCGCAAGACCGTTTACACCGCGGTAGCAGCCATCATGATCGTCGGTGCGCTCGCCTCCTCGTTCGCCACAGGTCCCATCTTCCTTATTGCCGCGCGCTTCGTTCTCGGCCTGGGAATTGGGGGCGACTATCCGGTTTCTGCGGTTCTCATGAGCGAATACGCCAACCGGGACGATCGCGGAAAGCTCGTCGGCCTGGTCTTCTCGATGCAGGCGCTTGGCCTGATTATCGGACCGCTGGCGGCCCTCATTCTGGTCTCCTCCGGACTAGCCGACTCGACCACATGGCGGATCCTTCTCGGCTTGGGCGCCGTGCCCGCCGCTGCAGTCGTTTATATGCGCTCCAAGATGCCGGAGTCTCCCCGCTTCGTGGCCATGGTGAAAGGACGTGCGGCCGAAGCAGCCGAGCAGCTGCACCACTTCGCGGCAGGCGCCGTTGACACAACCGGCGCCGTCGACGGCGGCACCCGGACCATGACCCTTGGCGAGTTCCTGCGCAACAAGCGCATGCTCAAGCTGGTGCTGGGAACCGCCGGCACCTGGTTCCTATTCGACTACGCGTACTACGGCAACACCCTCTCGCTTCCCAGCATTCTGAAGGAAGTCGCCCCACACGCCACCATGCAGTCGAAACTGGTGTGGACCCTGGGCATCTTCGTAGTCTTTGCTCTTCCCGGCTATCTGCTCGTGGTGGCCAAGATGGACCGCATAGGGCACAAGCGCCTCCAGTACATCGGCTTCGCCGTCATGGCGGTATGTTTCGGCGCCCTTGGAATTTTCTCCAACCTCACCACATCGGTTTTGCCGTTCCTGGCCATCTTCGGCCTCTCCTACTTCTTCGTCGAGTTCGGCCCGAATACCACCACCTTCGTCATGCCTTCCGAGGTCTTCCCGGTAAGCATGCGCACCACCGGTCACGGGCTCGCGGCAGGCATCGGAAAGCTGGGTGCATTTATCGGTGTCTTCATGGTTCCGGCGTGGCAAGCGGGTCTCGGCCTCGGCGGCATGCTCCTGGTAGCCGCAGGCGCCGCGGTGCTGGGTTTCCTACTCACGGCCATCCTGCCCGAGCCCGCACGACGCTCACTCGAGGAGCTTTCCGGAGAGGGATGACCCCTCTCCGCCACGCCAGCGCCGGTGGCGTGGCTAGTGTTGTTGCATGCGACCTACCGAGCTGGCCGGCAAGGCATTGGCCGCATTCGATGGATTCCAAGCCAGGCACAAAGCGGTCGCCTTTTCCGTAGCCGTATCAAAGAAGTTCGGGGAGGACCGCGCCGGCGGCATGGCGGCGCTGCTTGCCTACTATGGCTTCTTCGCCCTTTTCCCCCTCCTCCTCATACTCGTCACGGTGCTCGGCTTCGTACTGCAGGGGCACCCCGCGCAGCAGGCTTCCGTGCTCGCGGCGGCCAAGCGCGACTTCCCCTCCCTGGCCGGCTACCTGAAGGTCGGGTCGATATCCGGCAGCGGACTCGCACTTGGCATAGGAATACTGGCCGCCCTATGGGCCGGGCTGGGAGTTGCAGGAGCGGCGCAGCAGGCCATGAACACGATCTGGGGCGTGCCGAGGAACGACCAGCCGAACATGTGGAAGTCTCGCCTGCGAAGCCTCGCCCTGCTAGCCACGCTTGGCAGCGCGCTTGTCCTATCCACCGCCGCTTCAGCCCTCAACGGTATCGGAGGCAGTTTCGCGGTGCTCTTCACACTGGCGGGAACCGTCGCGCCGCTGCTCCTCAACCTAGCCCTCTACCTGCTCGCGTTCCGACTGCTCACGGTCGAACCACTTAGTTGGCGCGACGTGCTCCCAGGCGCTGTGGCAGGCGCCGTTACCTGGACTCTGCTGCAGTGGCTAGGCGGCTATTACACCCGCCACGTCATCGCACATGCCAGCCACATCTACGGGACTTTTGCGGTGGTCATCGGACTTCTGACCTGGCTCCACCTGGGTGCGCAGACCACGCTTTACGCAGCCGAGGCGAATAGCGTCCTACGCGACAAGCTGTGGCCGCGTCGCCTGACCACACCGAGCGTGGAGGCACAGACCGAGGCCGATACCGCGGAGACCGGGCGCAACTGAGGCGTAGGGATCTTCCGAAGGACGCCCTTGACTTGCTCCTCCGTCGGAGTCCCGAAGGTTGCCGGCAGGACTCCTCCCCCGCTCACCGCGTCGATGGCGGTCAGGAGGTCCCAGCTTGGGTGAACGTTCTCAAAAAGGCGGTCGTTCGGATTTCGATCACATCCTCGACGACGCTGAGCGCCGCAAGGGTGCCGTCGTTACAAGGCAAATCCCTCACCTACTCATGCCGCCGGTCCAGGAGGGTCCGCCCCGGAAAGACGCCGTAGCTATCGCCCCACTCTTTCACGACGTGGAGATTCGTGTCGCTCTCATCAGTGATGAGCGTTGTGGCTAGGCGCGTGTTCCGTCCGCACTCCTGGGTCGCTCCCGCTACAGGGCATCAAAGACTCGAACGGCTTTCCGCGGCCCGGGCACCATGTCCTGGTCGAGACCGAAATCAAGGTCAGGATACAGCGAGAGTAGGCCAGGGAGCTGGCCCACCAGTGAGTTGGACGACGGGCTCGGACGAGGAATGTCACCATCGAACAGCGCAGCAGGAAGCCCGGCCATCAGCTCACGCAGGCAACGGCAAACCGTCCAGACACGAGTTGCTCCGCAGCCGGCCATCAGCTCGTGCACCACGGCGTATAAGCGCGGCACCACAGTTACCGGCCGGCTTTGGATCCCTGGCCCAAAGCTCTTCGGCGATACGGACCTGCCGGTCAACAATGGCACACATCTCCGTCAACTGCCACCCGTATGGCCCATCGACGCGTCGGCGAACAGTTCCGCCCGCTGCACACCAGTTCCACCGCCTTCTCCTAGCGAATCGGCGGGTAGTCGCATTTCCCGATGAGGCGTCGGACCTTTGATCGCGTCGTCGAATGCGGCCGCCGAAACACCCAGACCGAGTTGATTGTGTCGCTCGTTGTCATCGCGCATTTCCTTGGCCAGCCTGACCAACTCGTCCATAATCTGGGCGGTTTTCCACCGCCCGCTTTGAGCCAATGGCACTACCGCCGCCATGGGTTCACCAGCGCCTGCGGGCAGCGGGCTACCCGGCCTCCTCCTCGCCCACCCCCAGGGCGGGGAGGGCGTCGATCAGCTTTACGGTGTAGGGATCCTGGGGGTGCTGGAGCACCTTGGCGGTCTCACCGCGTTCCACGATCTTCCCCTGGTTTAGAACCAGAAGCTCGTCGGTGATGATTCTCGCGCTCAGCAGATCGTGGGTAATGTAAAGCATGCTCAAGCCGTGTTCCCTCTGCAGATCGGCAAGAAGGCGGAGTATGCCGGCTCGGAGCGATACATCGAGCATGGAGACGGGCTCGTCCGCCACCAGCAGCTCCGGCTCGGCGGCCAGGGCCCTGGCTATGACCACCCGCTGTCTCTGCCCACCCGAGAGCTGGTGGGGAAGCTTGGCAAGGAACTGGTGCGGCGGGGTGAGGCCCACCCGCATCAGAAGCTCCATGGTCCTGCGCTTGGCCTCGGCTGCCGAGCACCCAAGGTGGTTCATGCTTGGGCGCCCCAGCGTGTACTCGATGGTATGGACGGGGTTCAGCGCCCCGTACGGATCCTGGAAGACCATCTGCACCCGCTTGTAGAGGGTGGTCAACCCCCGGGAACGCAGCTTTCCGATTTCCAGGTCGCCGAGCAGGATCTCTCCTGAGTCCGGCCGCTCGGTTCCGGTTACCATCTTGGCGATGGTGCTCTTGCCGCTCCCGCTGGCCCCGACCAGGCCAACACACCTCCCCGGCTCGACGGTGAAGGAAACCGACTCCACCGCCTTGACGAGTGGCTTCCGATTCCGGCTGGATCGGTAGGCCTTGGAAACGTTGCGGAGCACCAGCGGTTGGACATCGCTCTTGCCGGGCTCGCGCTGAGAAGCACCCGTTGTTACCTCGTTATAAGACACGATCAGCCTCGCCAATGTGGTTCTTGCCCACCGCCCTGGTGTGGCAGGCGAGCCTTCCCTGCCTCCATGGGTGAAGCAGGGGAAGCGACGTCGTACATACCTCCTCCGCCTCCTTGCACCGGGGCGCGAACGAACACCCCTGGTCCGGGAGCGAGAGGTCCGGCGGCGAGCCGGCGATGTCGCTTAGCTCGATCCTGTCCGCTCGGGGATCTCCGTAGCACCTCATGAGAGCTTCGGTATAGGGATGGTGCTCGCCACTGAGCATCGAGGAGGAAGGCTGATCCTCGACGATCCTCCCACCGTACATAACGATGGTCCTGTCAGTCTCGCCCAGTACAACCGACATGTCGTGGCTGATCAGGAGGGCGGCGAACTTGCGCATCCGCTGGAGCTCCTTGATTGTCTTCAGCACCGCCGCCTGGACCAGCACGTCGAGGGCGGTCGTCGGCTCGTCAAAGACGATCACCCGGGGTTCAAGGGCCAGCGCCAGGGCTATCGCCGTCCGCTGGCGCATGCCGCCGGAGAGCTCGTGGGGGAAGTTCTTGAGAACCTCCGGGGGTAGTTCGACCATTTGAAGGAGTTCGGTCGCGCGCTGGTGGATCTGCCGGCTGCTCGGACGTTCGGACTTGGCGGCATGAGCCTTCAGAACGTCACCGATCATATTCTCCACGTTGCGCACCGGGTTGAGCGCGTTCATACCGCTCTGCAGCACCAGGGCGATGCCGCCGCGACGGAACGCGCGAAGCCGCTCGGGTGATAGGCCGGTAACCTCGCGGCCGTCGAAGGTGATGGCGCCTCCGGTGAGATGCGCGGGAGGCCTGAGCATCTGGGTCAACGCGAAGCCCAACGTCGACTTGCCGCAACCGGACTCGCCGACGACGCCCACGAACTCGCCTTCTTCCAAGGAGAGGCTGACGTCACGGACGGCCCAGATCCGATCGGCGTGCGTCGCTTCGTAGTAGACGTTCACATCCTTGGCATCGAGAAGGGGCATCTAGCGCTCCCTGAGCCGCGGGTTCGACAGCGCGTCGATCCCAAAGTTGATAAAGATGAAGGAGAGGGCGAGGAGGGCGATCGCGAGCCCGGGGATGAGGACCAGGATCCACTGGCCGGTGAGAAGAGCGTTGTCGTTCTCAGCCCAGTAGAGGATCGATCCCCAGCTGACCGTGTTCGGGTTGCCTAGCCCCAGGAATTCCAGGCTGGAGGCGGCGATGACGGCGGCGGTAGCCGCTCCGAAGAAGCTGGCCGCGGCCAGCGACACCATGTTGGGGAGTATCTCCCGGAAGACGATGCGGAAGAGCTTCTCTCCCGAGAGGGTGGCCGCCAGCACGAAGTCCCGAGTTCTCAACGTGGCGGCCTGGCTTCGCATCACCCTTGCCCCGGTCGCCCAGCCGGTGAAGCCGATAACAAGCAAGATCATCCAGACCGAGTTGCTCTTCAGGTAGGTCGCCAGCACGATCATCAGCGGAAGGCCGGGTAGCACGAGGGCGAGGTTGGTGGTGAAGCTGAGGACGTCGTCGACGATGCCTGGGCGGAATCCGGCCACCAGGCCGATGGCGAGGGCTACGACGGTGGCGAGGAGCCCCGCTCCCAGGCCGACCAGCATGGAAACCCTGGTCCCGTAGACCATCTGGGAGAAGACATCCTGGCCGTTGCCGGTGGTCCCGAACCAGTTGCGGGAGTCCGGGTTCAGGTATGGAGGGAAGTTGGACGCGGTCGGCGAGTGGGGGGCAAGGAGGGGGGCGAAGATGGCGACGACGAAGAAGAAAGCGAGGATGGTCAACCCGACCCGGGCCTTCCCATTCCCCCAAAGGGTGGCCACCGAACGGCCGACAAAGACCAGCGAGTTGGGAATCGCCGGAACTCCGCCCTGGGGCCTGATGCCAGGCAGCCTTGCCGGCACCTGTTGGGCGTTATCCATGGGCATCTGGGCTTGCCTCCTTTCCCTGCACCCTTGCCTTACGGCGGCCCCTACCGGCCGCGTTCACTGCCGCACCCTTGGGTCCAGCACTCCGTAGAGCAGGTCGACCAAGAAGATGGTGACGAGCATGCTCACGGTTATCATCAGGAAGATTGCCTGCATGAGCGGATAGTCGCGGTTGTTGACGGCTTGCAGGAGCAGGCTGCCTATCCCGGGGTACCCGAAGATGCTCTCGACCAGCACCGACCCGCCGATCACCGTTCCCAGAGCAAGACCGAAGCTGGTGACGTTGGGCAAGAGAGCATTCCTGGCCACGTAGAGCAGGGCTATGGTCCTGCTCTTGAGGCCATTACCTTCGGCGAATACCACGTAATCCTCTCCGAGGGTGTTGATCATGTTGTTGCGCATCCCCAGCACCCAGCCGGCAAGGGAGGTAATCACCAGGGTGGTCGCCGGCAGGACGCTGTGGTAGGCGGCGTCCAAGAGGAAGGAGAGGGTCAGGTGCGGGGTCGCGCCCGCGGAGTAGCCGCCGGTCAGCGGGAAGAGCTGCTCCTTGAAGCCCAGGAAGTAGAGCAGGAGCAGTCCGAACCAGAAGGGTGGGAAGGCGGAGAAGAAGGTCGATCCCACGGTCACCGCGCTATCCATCCGACTCTGGCGCCGCCATCCCGCCACTACTCCGAGCAGGGTTCCGGCGACGAAGGCGATTACCGTCGTGGTGCCCACCAGGACCAGCGTCCAGGGAGCGGCGGCGGCGACAGCCTGCTTGACCGACTCGTCTTGGAGCGAGTAGGTCATCCCAAAGTGGAGTTGAACGATATTTACCAGATACTGGAAGTACTGGGAAAGGATGCTTGCGTGCGGCAGGCCAAGCTGGATCTCGATCGCCCGCCGGGTGGCGTTGGTCACCACTTGCCCGCTCGCCGCCAGCCGGGCCAACGTGGCCTGGACCGGCGATCCGGGCATGAGGCGAGGGATGGCGAAGTTAAGAGTTACCGCCGCCCATAGCGTCCCCAGGAAAAGGGTCACCTTCCGGGTGAAGTATCCCACTTCGTACCTCCCCTCGCCTCTAATCGGCCTGCCGCAGTTGGCGGTTAGGCCGGACGCACGTGCAGCAGGATCGCCAGCAGGTTGTCGTTCCAGGTTGCCGGCAGGGTGTAGGGGTTCTTGGCCGACGGCCAGCCAACCCAGTGGCGCGTCGAGAAGAGCCCCCACATCCCTCCGTAGTAGAGGTTGATTATGGGAACCTGGTTGTACATGACGTTCTGCAGCGGGTAGGTCGCCTTTATCATCTGGGACTGCGTGGTGGCGGCCGCCAGCTGGGCCAGGTACTGGTTAGTCACGGGGTTGCTGTACCGCTCCCAGTTGTTGACCGTAGCGGTGCCCACCGGTGCCGCAAAGGAGCTGTTGAGGGCCGGGTCGTAGGCGCTGTAGGCGCTACCGCTGCCACCGAAGGTCCCCATGGCCGCCTGGTACTGGCCCGCCTGGGTATTGGTGGTGTACACCGCCGCCGAGGGCTCGTTCAGCGTAACCTTGATTCCCACCTGCCCAAGGTCGGACGCTATCTGCTTC
>JAJYPE010000269.1 GCA_021795585.1 Actinomycetes bacterium
CCGGAGCTGTGCGGCGTGCGGCCACGCTCTTGGGGTCCGCGTGCGAAGGGCTCGAAAATTCTCGGGAGCAGTGACTCTGGTATGCCGACTCCGTGGTCTCGGACCGAGATCACGGCCGATGCGCCTTCGGCGCACAGCCCCACCTCGATCGCGCTGCCGGCGGGCGCATGGTGAATCGCGTTCACCACCAGGTTTTCGACCACCTCGGTTATGCGTACGCGGTCGAGCCAAAGCGTGGGGACGATGGTGGCGTCGAGAACGAGTGCCACACCCCGCGCCGCCGCCAAGGTGGAAAGAGCAGCAAGGGAGCCGGAGATCACGGCCTCAAGGTCGGTGGGGGCGAGATCGAGGGCAAGTTCGTCTCGATGACCCTCGGCAATGCGGAGCAGCCCTTCGGCTAGGGAGACGAGGTGTGCGACCCTGCGGTCCAGGCGTTGCAAGAGGGCTTCGTCCTGATCAGCAGCCGCCGGAGACCTGGTCTCGAGTTCGGCCAGCATTCCGGCAAGCGGGGTGCGCAACTCGTGGCTGGCCGCGGAGATGAAGCGCCGCTGTTGTGCGGTTGCCTCGTGAAGACGGCCTAGAAAGTCGTTTAAGGTCTTGGCCAGCTTGGCCAGTTCGTCTCGTGTTCCTGGATCGGCCAGCTTGGCCTCTGAGTCGCCGAGGCTAAGCATCGCCGCCTGGCGGCGCATCCTCTCGACCGGCCGGAGCACGACGGCGGCGGCCAGGCCGGCCCCCAATGCGGCCAGCACGACGGCCAGCAGGCCCCCACCCCACAGCAGCTGATCCACGAGTGCCAAGGAATCGCGGATCTGATCCGTGGAGGCGCCGACGAGTACGGTCGCTCCCTTCGCGGACGCATCGGGCTCGGCAAGCACGAGGACGGGATTTCGCATCCGAACCCCCTGGGTTTGCTGGTAGAGGGCGCCTTCAAGGTTGGCCAAGGTCGTCTGCGGCAGAAGCGGGGAAGTCCCTGCGGTGCTGGTGGTGTAAAGGAGCTGTCCGCTCTTCGACACCACCTGGACGATCGACTGGTCGACAGCCGGCTGCGTAGGCGCTGTGGGCGGTGCGAGCGGCACCAAACCCTGGCTGAGGGCGGCCTGGAGCCGCTGCATCCGCGAGTGAAGGGTCCTTTCCAAAGTCGCCTTGGTGGCTATCCCGACGTAGGCGTGAAAGCCGATCCCGGCCGCGACTACGAGCAACGTGGTCAGCAAACCCATCGACATCGCTATTCGAAGGCGCATTGTCATCGCGGGATCGATGTCCCCGGCGGCAGCCTCCACCCCACGCCGTGCACGTTCTCTATAAGGTCGGTTCCCAGCTCGGCTTCGAGCCGGTGGCGGAGCTGGAAGACGTGCCAGTCGACCGTCGCTCGTGAGAGGACGCCTTGTGCGCCGATCAGCAGGCGCTCGATCGTGGCTCTGGTTAGTACGACCCCCGGACGCTTGAGAAACAGGCGGAGCAACTCCTCCTCGCGCGGTCGCAGGCGGATGTAGCGGCCGCCGCACCTGACGCCATCCGCGGAAACTGAAAATATCAGTTGCCCGACGCCGACGACCTCGCCCGCAGGGCCGCCCGCGCCGGCGTGAAGCTCGTCGGCTCGGACGCCTCGGCGGAGCACGGCACGGATGCGGGCACGGAGCTCGGCAACCCCGAAGGGTTTGACGAGGTAGTCGTCCGCACCCGCCTCCAATCCCTGGACGGTATCGTTCACCGTGCTCAAGGCGGTGATGACCATCACCGTCAAGGTGCTGATCTCCTCGAGCGCCAGCCTGCACACCTCGAGCCCGGTGATTCCCGGAAGCATCAGATCAAGCAGCATCAGATCGAAGCGCTGGGTACGCAAGATCTCAAGTGCGGATTCGCCGTCGTTGGCAATAATCACCTGGTAGAACTCGCTGCTGAGTCCAGTGGCGATAGCGAGAGCCAGCTCGGCGTCGTCCTCGACGAGGAGAATCCGAGCCAGCATGCCTCCCGGCGGCGAATCTGTCATCGCGGCTGCTCCTTGGTGCACGGCTGTCATCTTCTACAAGGCGCTCGCGCCGCTCATGTAGGAGTTGCCCTGGCTTTCCAATTGGCTCAGAGCCGCCGCTATGGGCTGGCCACCGGTTACTGCCTGCTGGAATGCGGCATCGAGCACCGCCTGCACCTGCGAGTAGCTGTCACTGACCGGCCGTCCGTAGGTATAGGGCGAGGACATGGCGGCCACCGACGCGGCGAGACCTGGATGACCGGCGAGGAAGCTCTGTGGAATTGCAGCCGCACCCGCCTTGGTCAGTGGAGCAAAGCCGGTGTTTTCGGACCAGTAGGCCTGTTGGGCGGGCTGGTACCACCAGTCCACGAAGGCGAACGCAGCCCGGTCCTGGGCGGAGGTATGACCCTTGGGCAGCACGAAGCCGAGCCCTTGGACCAGGTTTGCGGCATGGCCGGTGCTCCCGGCGGGTTCGACGAATGCTCCCACCTTGAACTTTCCTGCCACCGCTTCGATGACCTTCTGGTAGCCGGCGGATGTCCCGTCGATCATCGCCATGTGGCCCGACGCCAGGTCCTGGCGAAGCGTGGTTCCATGGTCGAACACCATATTGCCCGAGGCGTAAAGGCCCTGAAAGTATTGGAAAGTTGCCCGGGTGGCCGCACTGTTGAAGTCAACCGCGGTTCCCACCGAGTTTGAACCCTTGAGCATGGTTCCGCCGTTGCTCAGGATTGCGGGAAGGATATGCGCCGAGGAGTCCTTCCAGCCGAGCGGTACCACCGAGGCCGACTTGAGCTTTGATGCATCGGCTGCCAATTCGGCCCAGGTCGTGGGGGGTGTGGTTATCCCCGCGGCTGCGAACATGGACTGGTTGTAGAAGACCTCCGAGACCTTGGCGTCGGTGAGAAGCCGGTAGTGCTGCCCGCCGCTGACCTCGCCGTTGGTCCACACCGAGGGGAAGACGTTTGCCTGCGAGAACGTCTTCGAACCCTTGATGTAAGGGTTCCAGGATTGCAGCGCCAACCCCTTCACCAGCACGCCGTCATAGTGGCTGATCTCCGCCAGCACCGGCGGATTGCCTGCTGCGACGGCAGCGGGAAGTTTGGAGGAAGCC
>JAJYPE010000270.1 GCA_021795585.1 Actinomycetes bacterium
TCCCGAGGGCACCGTCTACCCTGCCCTTCACAAGCTTGAGCGAGAAGGGCTTATCGTGAGCACCTGGGACGGCTCCGCCGGACGGCGCCGACGCACCTATGAGTTGACGTCGCGCGGAACCCACGCATTGGCCAGGCAGAGCGAGCAGTGGGAGTCCTTCGTGCGTGGCGTCAATTCGGTCCTGGCGGTGGTGACGCCATGAGTGGCCGTGGGCGTCGCGAGCCTATCGAGGACTATCTCGACGACCTGCTCGGCAAGCTGAATCTTCCTCCGAGGGAGACCCGCCGATTGCTGGCCGAGACCGAAGCGCACCTGCGTGAGAGCGCCGAGAGGCTGCGTGCCCAGGGTATGGCGCCGGAGCAGGCGGAGGCTACGGCGGTGCTACGCTTCGGCTCGGCCCGCGAGGTGGCGGCCGCGGCTGGAGCGGCCAGGCACCTTTCCTCGCTTGCGCTCCTGGCCCAGGCCGCGTGGGCATGCGTCGCGCTGGCCGCGGCGGGACTCGTCGCCGTCGGCCTGAGCGGTGCCCTGGCCGCGCTTTTCAATTCCCTGGCCGGCCCCCACTTCGTCGGAGCCCTACCACAGACCTACCCCGCTGCGACCTGCTCCTACTACCTGGCCATCCATCCGGCAGCAACGAGCTGCACCCAGGCGGCGATGCTGGAGAACAGCCAGGACGCCGTCACACTGCGGCTGCTGGCCGGGCTGCTCGGAACCGGGCTAACCGCCCTGGCATGGGCTTGGCGGCGCGCGGCCCGGATCGACGGGTCCATGATCGCGCTGCGCGACGCCGCAGTGGGTGCCATGGCGGCCCTTGTCTTCGGCGGCAGTTCGGTGCTCCTGACCGGCCTCTCCGCGGACCTCGTGTTCCAGCACGGAAGCGGAGGCGCCGGATTCTACCTAACCGGAGCTATTGCATCGGCGCTGGGAGCCATCTGCTGCGGGCTCTGGTCGTACCGGCACCTTCGTCATCTGCATCCCTGGCACGTCGCCGCCGGCGCCGCTACCGCCTAGGGGCCGCTCTGGGCAGTGCCATCCCCACCTCTGGCGGCACGGCCCAGGATCAGGCCAGCTTGAGAGGCGCGTAAGCCAGGATCAGCTTCTTCACTCCTAGCGAGCCGAAGTTGACGGCGACGGTTGCCGAGTCTCCGCTACCCTCGATGGCGATGACCCTGCCCTCCCCCCAGCTGCCGTGCACGACCTTGGTGCCCACCCTTACTTCATCGAGGCGAAGCCGGGGGCCGGCCGACGAGTGCTGCGGCTTGGCATCGGGATCGATCCCGTAGAGCCGCATGGTGCTCCGGTTGAAGCCGGATGCGGAGGTGTAAGCCGAGTAGCTGCGCCGCTCCTCGTCGTAGCTCCGTTGTGCGGAGAGATCTGACAGGAGATCGGCGGGGATCTCCTCCAGGAAGCGGCTGGCCACCGAGCTCTGCGGCTCTCCGAAGGTGGAGCGCAACCTGGCACGCGTCAGGTAGAGAACCTCCCGTGCGCGAGTCACGCCCACGTAGCAAAGTCGCCTCTCCTCCTCCAGCTCAGCGGGCTCGTACATGGAGCGTGAGTGGGGGAAGATCCCGTCTTCCATGGCCGCGATGAAGACCACAGGGAATTCAAGGCCCTTGGCGGTGTGCACCGTCATCAGCGTTACCGCGTCGTCGCCGGTGATGGAGTCGGCTTGGCTGACCAGGGCGGAGGCATCGAGAAACTCCTCCAGCGTCTCGTGAGCCGAGGCGACCGAGATGAGCTCGTTCAGGTTGTCGATTCGTGAGAGGCCTTCGACGCTGGTATCGGCATCCAATTCGGCCCTGTAAGCGCTGACCTCGAGCATCAGCTCGATCAGCTCCTTGGGCGGCGTGCGCTCGAGGTGCGCCTCGCGGAGCCGGTCGAGCACGGATACGAACTCTCCGAGCCCGGAGGCGGCACGGCCCGAGACCCCGGCCTCGGCCGGGCGCAAAAGGGCGTCGTATAGGTTGATCCCGGCGTCGGTCGCGTAGGTGGCGAGCTTGCCGAAGCTCTGATCACCCACCCCTCGCTTGGGCACGTTGACCACCCTGCGCAGAGCCACTTCGTCGCTCGGGTTGAGGATGAGGCGCAAATAGGCCATGGCGTCCTTGATCTCGCGCCGATCGTAGAAGCGCGTGCCCCCCACCACCCGGTAGGGGATGCCCCGGCGGATCAGCGCCTCCTCGAGAGCTCGCGAGTGCGAGTTGACCCGGTAGAAGACCGCGAAGTCGGCGAACCGTCTAGAGGAGTCGACCTTCTCCTGGTAGATCTGGCCGGCTACGAAGTTCGCCTCCTCGCGCTCGTCGTCGGCGACGAAGATGCGTATTCGCTCCCCCTTGCCGAGATCACTCCAGAGACGCTTGGGCTCGCGCATGGTGTTGTTGCCGATCAGCGCGTTGGCGGCGGAGAGGATGTTCTGTGTCGAGCGGTAGTTCTGCTCGAGCTTGATCACCTCGGTGTCGGCGAACGCCTTCTCGAAGTCGAGGATGTTGCGGATGTCAGCGCCGCGGAAGCCGTAGACGCTCTGGTCCGAGTCGCCCACCACGAATACGTTGCGCCCCGCCTCGCCGAGCAGAAGCACCAGGGCGTTCTGCGCCTTGTTGGTGTCCTGGTACTCGTCCACGAGCAAATGCGTGAAGCGGCGCTGATAGTGCTCGAGCACTGCGGGCGCAGTGCGGAAGAGCTCGACCGTCCGGGCGATCAGGTCGTCGAAGTCCATGGCGTTGGCGGCGCGCAGGCGCTCCTGGTAAATCTTGTAGACCTCGGCAACCTTGCGCTCGACTATATGGCGCGCATCGGCCATCATCTCGTCCGGGCCGCGCAGCTCCGCCTTGGCGGCCGAGATTGCCCCCGCAATCGACGAGCTCTTGATGCGCTTCGGGTCTATGCCCAGCTGGCCGGCCACCAGCGACACCAGCTTCTCCGAGTCGGCCTGGTCGTAAATGGCGAAGCTCTTGCGATACCCCAGCGCCTCGGCGTGGGCGCGCAGGATGCGGACGCAGGCCGAGTGGAATGTGGAGACCCACATGGTGGAAGCCGTCGGCCCCACCAGC
>JAJYPE010000034.1 GCA_021795585.1 Actinomycetes bacterium
TGCCCGTCGGGTGGAACTGGTAGAACTCTAGATCCTGCATGGGGACGCCGCGGCGATAGAGCACACCCTGCCCATCGCCGGTCAGCGTGTGGGCGTTGGAGGAGATTCGAAAGACCTTGCCGTAGCCGCCCGTGGCGAAGAGGACGCCCTTGGACGTGAAGACGTGGAGGTCTCCGGTTGCCAGTTCGTAGGCGATGACGCCCGCTGCCCGCCGCTGCCCGCCGCTCTCGTCGAAGAGAACGTCGAAGACCTGGAACTCGTTGAAGAAGTTCACCTCACGGGCCACGCACTGCTGATAGAGGGTTTGCAGGATCATGTGGCCGGTGCGGTCCGCCGCGTAGCATGAGCGCCTCACGGGAGCTTCGCCATGGTTGCGCGTGTGTCCGCCGAAGCGCCGCTGGTCTATGCGGCCCTCGGGGGTGCGGGAGAACGGCATCCCGAAGTGCTCGAGGTCGATGACCGCGTCGATGGCCTCTCGGCACATGATGTCGATCGCTGGCTGGTCACCCAGGTAGTCACCGCCCTTGACGGTGTCGAAGGCGTGCCACTCCCAGTAGTCCTCTTCCACGTTGGAAAGGGCTGCGCACATGCCTCCCTGGGCCGCCCCTGTATGCGAGCGTGTCGGATATAGCTTGGTGATGACAGCCGTGCGTACTTTGCCGGCGACCTCTATGGCGGCGCGAAGGCCAGCCCCGCCGGCGCCGACAATCACGGCGTCGTAGCTGTGGTAATGCACTTTCACGGCCCCTAGCTTTGCATGAAACCGGCCAATTGTGAAATTTTTGCGCAAGTTGGCGTTTGCGATTCCTCCACGGGCCCGGGCCACTAGCCGCCATCGCAAATTGCACGGTGAAAGCCGTAACCTAGAGTTATGGAACCCAACCCCAAGACCTTAGGAATGCTGCGCGAATCGGGCTGGAAGTCCGTCCCGGTCAGGGTCGAGGTCCGCCGCAACGCGATCGAGCGAATCCGCCGCGGAGAGGCCCTGATAGAGGGGATACACGGCTACGAGGGCACCGTTCTTCCTCAGCTCGAGGCGGCGCTCATCGCCGGCCACGACCTCATATTGCTGGGGGAGCGGGGCCAGGCCAAGTCCCGAATCATCCGCGGGCTGGTCTCCTTGCTCGACGAGTACATGCCGATCATCGCCGGCTCCGAGATAAACGACGACCCGTACCATCCAGTCTCCGCGTATGCCAAGGGCCTGGTTGCGGAGGCCGGAGATGAGACACCAATCGCATGGGTGCACCGCAGCCAGCGCTATGCGGAAAAGCTCGCCACACCGGACACCTCCATGGCCGACCTGATCGGCGATGTGGACCCGATAAAGGTCGCCGAGGGGCGCTACCTTGCGGACGAGCTGACGATGCACTTCGGGCTCGTGCCACGCGCGAACAGGGGAGTCTTTGCCATAAACGAGCTTCCCGACCTTGCGGAGCGAATCCAAGTCGGCCTCCTCTCCATACTCGAGGAGAGGGACGTGCAGATCCGCGGCTACAGGATCGCTCTCCCGCTGGACCTGATGCTGGTCGCTTCGGCCAATCCGGAGGACTACACCAATCGCGGGCGCATGATCACGCCGCTCAAGGACCGCTTCGGTTCCCAGATCAGGACGCATTATCCACTCGACCGCGAGATCGAGCTGGAGATTGTGGACCAGGAGGCGGACAAGGCGAGCGAAAGCGAGGAAGGAGTGGTCTTCCCCGGCTACCTCCGCTCCGTCCTGGCTGAGATCACGGCGCAGGCGCGCACGTCGCCCTCCATCAACCAGCGCTCCGGGGTGTCGGTCCGGGCGACCGTCGCCAACTACGAGGCGATGGAGGCCGCCGCGCTGCGCCGCTCACTGCTCGACGGTGGCCTCATCCCGGTGGTCCGGATCTCGGATACCTGGGTGCTTGCCGCGTCAATGGCCGGCAAGATCGAGCTCGACTCCGTTGAGGAGGCCGACGAGGGGGCGGTTATAGAGAAGCTGGTGGCCAAGGCAACCCTGGACGTCTTCCGCTCGCTGGTCAGCGTGGAGGAGCTGCGGGGCCTGGTCGGTTACTTCGACGAGGGCGCTGAGGTTGCCATCGGTGCCGACGCGTCCGATGCTCAGCTGGCAAAGCTGCTGCAGGAGGCTCCAGGGCTATCCCAGGTCGTCGAGCGGCTGGAGCCCCTGGAGGAGGAGATGGCCAAGGTGGCTGCAGTGGAGTTCCTGCTGGAGGGGCTGCACCTCTCCAAGCGCCTCAACAAGTACGTCGACGATGACACCGCAATCTTCGCCAAGAGGATCCGGTGACCAGGCGGCGCCGCGGTTCCTTCGGCGCCCGCTATGGCCGGTGGGACGGGAGCCAGGAGTTCGATCTCGACGCCGATGAGGTCTTCTCCTCGATTGCCGAGTCGCTTCTCTACCACGGCGACCCGTCCGCGGCGTTGCGCGAGTTCATGGCCCGGGGCCTGACCCGCGAGGACGGCAGTGACATTCTCGGCTTGCGTGAGATCCTCGAGCGCGTCCGCCGCCGCCGCCGCGAGATCCTCGATCGCTTCGACCCCAGTGGCCAGGCACGTGAGATCGACGAGGAGTTGCGAAGGATAGTGGACACCGAAAGGGAGGCGCTTTATGCCTTCCTGGACGCGGCCAGTTCCTCGGGCGATTCCGAGCGGATCAAAGCGGCCGACGACCTCTATCTTGCCAATCAGCTCGAGCTCGACTCACTGCCCGCTTCGATACCGGGACGGATGAGCGCTCTGGGCGAGTACCCGTTTGTGTCGCCGGAAGCCAAGCAGGCGTATGACCAGCTGGCGGAGTCTTTGCGGAGTCAATTCACCGAGAACTTCTTCAATCAGGCCCGAGACGCGCTCAGCTCAATGGGGCCGGAGGAGTTGCGCGAGCAGCGCGAGATGCTGGCGGATCTCAACTCGCTCCTGGAGGCACACCAGCGAGGCGACGACACCACGGATCAATTCCGGGAGTTCATGCAGAAGCACCCCGGTTATTTCCCTTCCGATATCTCCTCCACGGAGGAGCTGCTGCAATACCTCGCGGAGCGGATGGCCGCCGCTTCCCTGGCTTTCGGCGCCCTCTCGGAGGAGCAGCAGGCTGAGCTGGCTCAGCTCGCCTCGTCCGTCTTCTCCGATGTTGACCTCTCCTGGCAGATGTCAAGGCTGATGAATTCGCTCTCCGGGCTTGTAGACCCCCGCTCGCTCGCGCGCATGGGCTTCCGCGGCAACGAAGCGATGAGCACCCAGGATGCGGCGGACGCGCTGGCGGGCCTGGGCGAACTCGACTCCACCGAGAGCTTTCTGCGGGCCGTGACAGACCCATCGGATCTGGGACGCCTCGATCTCGAGCGCCTGTCAGAACTCTTGGGGCAGCAGGAGGCGAAGTCGCTTCAGAGGCTGGCCGAGGTGGCGAGAGAACTTGAGGAGGCCGGCCTGATCTCCAGGGAGGGGGAGCGGCTAACGCTGTCGGCCAAGGGCCTACGGCGCATCGGCGAGACGATGCTCGCCGAAGTCTTTGCCAAGCTCGACGCCGGGCGCTTCGGCGCGCATGCGAGAATGCGCAGTGGCGAGGGGGTTGACAAGGACTTCGAGACCAGGCCCTATGAGTTCGGCGACCCGCTGGATCTAGCCCTTCCCGAGACTCTGCGCAACACGATCGTCCGCCAGCGCGGGGGAGTGCCCCTCAAGGTGGCAGTGGAGGACTTCGAGATCGAGACACGAGAGGCATTGGTGGCCGCCTCCACCGTGCTCTGCCTTGACTTGTCGCTATCCATGCCGCTGCGCGACAACTTCATGGCGGCCAAAAAGGTCGCCGTAGCCTTGCAGGGCCTGATCTCATCCCGTTATCCGAGGGACTTCTTGGCCGTGGTCGGCTTCTCCGAAGTCGCGCACCAGATTCGCGCCGCCGAGCTTCCCTCGGTCTCCTGGGATTACGCCTATGGAACCAACATGGAGGACGCCCTGAGGCTCTCGCGGAAGCTGCTGGCTGGGAAGCCGGGAAAGCGGCAGGTGCTAATGATTACCGACGGCGAACCGACCGCGCACATTTTGGAAAACGGGGAGCCGTTTTTCAGCTATCCACCGGTCCCCGAGACGATCACCGCGACTCTTTCCGAGGTGCGGCGCTGCACCCGAGAGGGCATAACTGTCAATTCCTTTGTCCTGGATGCCAATGAGTACTTGCGTGATTTCATGTCGAGGGTCGCGCGTATAAACCGTGGCCGCGTTTTTTACACCGACCCCGATGCATTAGGGGCATTTGTGCTGGTCGACTTTATGGACACCCACCTCTGAGCGGCACTGGGATATCACGGTAGGGAGCCAGATTTCTTTAGTTTGGATTTGAACGATCCCGCAATGTTGTGGCTAAGATCAACGGCAGTACGCGCTTGGGGTGATGTAATGCGCGTGCTCACGGTTTGACAGACGACCTTTTTGGGGGAAGGAGAGCGGCTGTGTCGATCGTCGGGCAGAGCATCTTCGCTGGCCTTGGAGGCTGGTATGAGAAGGCGCGATGCAAGGGATGGGATCCGGAAATCTTTTATCCGGACCGTGGTGTCCCGTCTGCGTCGGCCAAGGCGGTTTGCCGCGAATGCCCGGTCCAACGGGACTGTCTGGAGTATGCGCTGAGCCGCGACGAGCGGTTTGGCATCTGGGGTGGCCTCTCCGAGCGTGAGCGGCGCAAGATGTTTCGGGACCGCCAGATCACGCTGCGCCCCTCGCTGCAGTAGCAGACGGCCTAGGACGATTTGGCCCAGGGCTTGGAAGCGATGCGGGCCTCGATTGTGCTCGGCACCGAGAGGCCCAGTTGCTTCCAACGTTCCGGCGTTATCAGGTTCATAACCTCCTCGGGGACCAGCCCGACGAGTTCTGCACTAAGTACCGGTAACCGGGCGGCGGCGAAGTCGTAAGCATCCTCCGGCGTGACCTCTAGCGGCGCAACCAGGTTCATGGACAGTTGGACATCCGGTCCTGCCTGCATAGCCAGCGCACGCACCTGGGGCGACCGGATCTCCGAGGCGAGTGCGCGTACCTCGCCGATCTCGGCCCCCATGATCAGGTTGTAAGCGACCAGCAGGTTGCGCGCCCCTACTGCGCATGCTCCGGCGCTGGCATGTGGCATCGCTGCTCCAAAGTCAGGGCTGAACAATGAAAAGGCGCCGTGCCGGAGCTCGGGCAGCGTACGCTCGGCACCATATAGAAATGCCGGCACCCCGAGGCGAGTCCAGATCCAGCGCGCGAAATCATCTCGGGCGGCTATCGCCTCATCCATCGTGGCGCCGCCCAGCGGGCAGAAGGGCACGACGTCTAGAACTCCTATGCGAGGGTGGACTCCCAAATGTTCGCGGATGTCGAGATTCTCGACGACCGCAATCGCCAGCGATTTCAGGTCATCGGAAAGGTCGGGACCGAAAAGCGTGAAGACGCTTCGGTTGTGATTGGGATCGGAGTGCAGGTCTAGAAGAGATGAGGAACAGACCCCCGCGAACTGGTCGAGGCGCTCGGCGTCCTTACCCTCGGAAACATTGACCACGCATTCGAGACCGCGCATTGAACCCTCTGGAGATCGGCCCCCGACAATCAGATGCCAGATTGAAGGCTATCTCGCTTGGTACCTGGTCTCCAAACGCCGCCGGCGGGCGATGCGGCGCCTCTCGCGCTCGGACTCCCCGCCCCATACGCCGTGGTCGATGTGGTTGTCGATTGCGTAATCCAGGCACTCCATACGGACCGGGCAGCTCACGCAGATCTTACGTGCAACTTCCACCCCTGCCCCGTCGCTGGGGAAGAAGACGTTAGCGGGAAGATCCCGGCAACTACCGAGCTGCATCCACGAGGTATCTCTCAACGGCCCACACCAACCTTCGCAAGATATGCAGCCCCTCGGAACTTGCCGAAGTGCCACAGGTCACATATTAGACCGTACATTTCCTTCCTCGGTTCCTCGCACCTAGATCCTTTAACGTCGGGCCCCCGGGGGTGATATTCCCTGGGCGCCCGGCAAAGGCCGCAGGCATGCGGAATAGATTGGATGAGGAACTAGATGAAGCGGGTGCCAAGTGACCTTTACCGAAGTTGACGAAACTCCTCTGGCGAGTGCCAGGATCGTCTACCTGGGCCCGGTTGCCCCGCACTGGGAGGTCTACCACACGGGCGGCGAGCGCAAGGTGGTCGACGCATTTCGTCAGCGGGTGCTAGCCAGGCTGATGCTCTTGCCGCCACACGACCCGCAGTTCAAGCGCAATCGCGACCGCATCATGAAGGATTCGGAGATTGAGCGCGTGACGGTTGTCTGGGACCTCGGTACCGGCGACGAGTAGCGAAGTTAGCCGCGCTTCTTCCGCAACCAGCGACGCTTTGGCTCGGCGGTGACTACGGCCGCAGCTTGGGGAGCTGCAACCTCGGGCTTCGCCTCGGGTCGGTGGGCCTGCTCCTGAGCAATCTGCCACTGCCCCGTGTAGCTTTCCAGCTTGCGCGCGTCTATCTCCATCGTGTTTGAGAAGACTTCGTTCTTGGCCGCCATCTCGGTAAAGAACGTGCTCGGACTTGCCGCGTCGTCCTCCTCGGGTGGCGCGCTGCGGTAGTCGACGGCGAGAGACGTGCTGGTCAAGATGGGCTCAGCCGAAGTCTCACGCGCTTGGCCGATGGTTATCGTATGAGGAGCCCGGGCAATGTGCGAAGCCGGTTCGGCCGTTGCTTCATCAACCTCATCGCCAGCGGGAGGCGTTTCGGGGTCTACGCCAAGATGCCGCACTGCCGCCTCAGCCCGGCCAAGCTCACTTTTGTCGACGATCTGGAAAAGTTGGTCGCGAACAGATGTGGAGTCCGACGCGAGGAGGGCTGTTCTGCGCAGGACCTGGAAGGCACGCTCAAGCCGAGTTCGGCGCTGGCTCGGATCTGCGTCTGGCATGTCCGCCGGCCCGCCGGTTCCGAGGAAGCGGCGCTCGGCATCGCTCTGTTCTGAAGCATTGACTTCTGCGCCGATACCCGCAGGCTCCTCGACCGCAAAGGCCTCGGCCATGACCGGCTCCGGCTCCTCGACGTTGAAAATTGTGCTCGGCATCGACTCGTCCTCGTCGCTACTCCAGGCGCCGGGTGTGCGCTCCCAAACGGGGCAAGCCGAGGAGTCCCAAGCGAAGCCGGAGTCCGCCGCCTCGCTGGCCACTTCTAAGTCATCCGAGTCGGTGCCGCTCCCAAAGGATCGCATGTACCTCTCGAAGGGGAGCTCCACTTCGTCCTCGTCGACCGGAACGTGCCATTGTGCGGTGTCCTCTTCGGCAACAATGTCACCTAGTGGCTCCGCCTCTCGGCTGGAGGAAAGGCTGGAGAGAAACCACTCAGTATCCTCGTCATCTGGAGTTCCGACTCCGGCAAGATCGGCACCTTCGAGGAGGGAGATTTCGAAGTCGCTGAAGTCCGAGAAGGGATCCGGGTCGGATGCCATCGGCTGCATTGATGGTTCTTCGACTTCGCTGCTGGCCAGCTCGTCGGCGTGTTGGTCGGAACGGCGCGGATTCTGTGGCTTATCCATGCCTGCTTAATCGGCACCATATACGGCGCTCTTTATTTGAGGCCGTGCATTCCTAAGTTAGCGACTCAAGTCGTGCAAGCCAGAGTCCGGGTGCTTCCACCTCGTTGGGGGTCGGGAAGGCCCGCTCGTCGGAGACGATTTTTGCGAGCATCTCTTCGGCGTTTCGCTCCACGAGCCCGAAGACGAAGCGGTGCCCCAGCTCGAACGTCGCAGAGTCAAGGCCGATTCCGAACAACTTGCTGAAGAGGTCCTCTCCTTCGCGCGTCTCCAGGCGGCGGCGTCTGAGCGCTTCGGTAATCGGCTCAAAGTTGCCCATGAGCTTTCGGGCAGCTCGCGACGTGACGAAGTCCGCAAGGCCGGCGATGACGGCGAAGTAGTGGCGGGATTCCCTCAGGTTGGCCTCCTGAGCTGCTGAAAGCTCGATGCCGATGAGTGCGTACGGGTCGCTGCTCAGCTTTTCCAGCGTCGAAGGGTCGGATGGGTCCAACTCGGAGAGTTTGGAGGCCAGCGCCTGCCCGGTCTGGGCGGCTGCGGCGAAGTGCGCCTCGATCATGGAGCGCACCTTCTTGGCGACATGAGGAAGGTTGATCAGCGCCTGCATGCTCAGTTGATTGAGGGCTAGCCAGAGCACGACGGTATCGAGGTCCAGGCTCCATTCACCGGCGAAGGTGCTGACGTTTGCCATAACGATTTGAATCTGCTTATTTTCCCGGGGGAGGGGGATGTCGTAGGTGCCGAGCACTTCCTTGGCCAGATGTCCGATGCACGAGCCCGCGTTCAGACCGGTCATCATCGGCCCCATCATCCCCGCCATCTGGGAGAGCGGTATGCCGGCGACCTCAAGCGACTCGCCGCCCGGAAGACTTGGAGGGTTGGGCGTCTGGCGCGACATCTGCTCGGCGCGCTGGATGAGTGGTGCGAGCTCGGTGAGAGTGCGTTTGGCTAATTCTGCAGGAGAGACAACCTCGATCGTTCGCGGGCCGGCTTCGACGCCGGAGGCGATGAGGGAGTCGTCGCTCAGCTCCCGTTGTGCCAGCTCGGCGAGAGGCTCGAGGCGCATGCGTAGCTGGGGGTCGGGGTTGACGTCTCCGCCCTCGCCGGCTGCCAACGGCATCGCCAGCTGCTCGGCCACTGATAGCGCCAGCTGGCCCTGGGAGGACATCACCTTCATCAGATCTCTGAATACAGTTTCGAACGGGTTGGAGCCGAATGGGTTTTCAGTCATTGCACGCCTCGGTTGACCGGTCCCCTTCGCCGTCGCCGCCAGGGTATATCAAGAATCTTGAGTCTAAACCGGTGCCAGGTCTCATGGATGGTTGGCCAGGCTCACGAGGTAGTTGCTAATGATTCCCCGGGCGTCCACCTGGAGATCGACGGTACTACCGGGCTCCCGCGAGAGCAGGATTGACTGCAGGGCCGGCAGCGAGGGCACCTCGGTGCCATTCACGGCAACGATGACACTGCCGACTGGCAGCTTCGCCGCCGCCGCCGGCGACCCCGGAACGACCGATTCGATTATTACTCCTGCGGCGTACTTGGTTCCGTCGGTCACTGACACCGTCTTCCCGACGACGCCGACGTATCCATGGAGTACGCCGCGGTTCTGCAGGACGAGGCTTGTGATCCTGCCCACGGAAGGCAGAGGCGTTGCCCAGGCCTGCGCATTGGGCGACCCAGCGGAAGCCTTGACCACCATGCCGACTGGATCGCCTTCCGCGTCGAGCACCAGCGACCCCAAGGGAATTGACGACGATGACGCGGAGATTTGGATCGCGTCCGGTATGTAGTACTTCTGCGCGAGATTGAGCGGTTCGCCCGTGGAAACCACGTCTGCGAGAACGATGTGGCTTGCGCCTTTGTAGTCGGAAAAGACAACCACCGCGATCGACCCCTGGGTCGGGGAGTCCTTGATATAACTTGCCAAGAACGATGGCGAGGCGACAGTTGTGCGCAGGATGGCGGCGTCGGTAAGTGGGTCGACTGCAGCCACTTGTACGCGTACCCATTTGCCATTGGGTCCGAGCGCCTGCAGCTTTTCGTTCACGGCCAATCCGCGGGCTGGAACCACCAGATATCCCGATGCCCCCAAGTAGGTGCCCGCAAAGGCAGGGGCTTTCGGCGTTGCGCGAACCTGCGTCACCGCGGCGGCTATCTTGGCGACCTTCTGGGCCATTGCGCCTGGCAAGGTCAAGGCGGGTTGGGTGGCTGTGGAGGTGGGCTTGGAGCTGTTTTGTCCAGCGGTGGCCAAATGTACGCGGCTACCGTTGATCCCGGCCGCCAGGGCGACAAAGACCACCGCCGCCACGAGAATTATCACCAGCGGCCTACGCCGACCCTTCCCGGGAGGCGGTGGGATTTCGGAAAGTTTGGCTGCTTCGCTGGGATGGCGCCAGACCCGATCGGATGGTGGCAGCGGGGGGCGATGGTCCTCATCGTTGCTCTCGTCGGGTTCGTCCTCGTCATCCCAAGGTGGCTCGAGGCCGTGCATGCCCATGAATCTCAAAGATACCGGAGAATCGGCGTTGCAACAATGCGCCCTATCCCGTCTAGCTGCGTCAACGGCGAGTGCGGCGCTCGTCACTGGCACTCGAACGGCACTAGTTTGTTTGAAGGGATTTTGCGACCTCGATGTGGATTGGAGACGCCCGGTGGCGGCTGAGATTGCCCAAGAGGCGATTTGGCTCAGAGTGCAGAGCGACCCCCTCTCGGTCGAGCAGTGCATGGCCTTCGCGGAGGATCCGCGCGCAGGGGCGGTGGTCTTGTTTTCGGGAAACGTCAGGGATCATTCCGACGGCAGGACCGGCGTGACACTGCTCGAGTACGAGGCCTACGAGAGCCAGGTGCTTGGCTCCTTCGGGAAAATCGCCGATGAGGCCGCGGCCCGCTTCGAAGGCATTCGGCGCATCGCCATCCACCATCGTCTTGGACCCTGCCAAGTTGGCGAATCCACGGTTTTGGTGGCGGTGGCCTCGGAGCATCGCGCCGCAGGCTTTGATGCGGCTAGATTCTGTATCGATACGCTGAAACAGACATCGCCGATCTGGAAGAAAGAGCACTGGGGCAGAGATAGCGACTGGGCCCTTGGCGCTGCCGAGATCAAGCGGATCGAGGAGTTGTAAAAGATGTCGAATCTGCTCTATTGGGTAATTCCCGTGGCGGCGGTGGTGATCATCGGCATGCTGGTGGCCCTCCGTGAACGTCGTCCCCAGGCCCCGGACTCCAGTGTCTCTGACTTCAGCCGACAGATGAGCGCTTTGTCCAAGCGCGCCGTGACCCGTAATCCGAACGATGGGGAAAGGAAGCAGGCTGTCTAAGTCGATAGCTCTGGATCTCGGCAGCTCCAACCTTTACTGGTGCAACGCGCAATCCGAAGAGGTTGTTGCTGAGGCGAACATTGCGCTTGTTGATGATAAGAAGCGCCGGATCGTCGAGGTGGGCGATGCCGCCGCTTCCGCTCTAGGTCGTGCCGAGGGGCATCATCACGTAGTCCGCCCTATTCGCAACGGGCGCATCGAGGATGTCTCGATGGCCGAGCGCTATTTCGCCATGGTCTTCTCCAAGATGGGCTTCGGCCGATTCCGCAAGCCGGATCTTGGCGTGGTGGCACCCGTCTTTTGCACCGCCGCCGAGAAGCGCGTTCTCGCCTCCGCCATGATGAAGGCGGGCGCAGGTTCGGTGATATTCGTAGACGCGCTGGTGGCCGCTGCGGTCGGAGCGCTCCTCGACTTCCAGGGGCCTCACGGCTCCATGGTCGCCTCGGTGGGGGCGCAGACGACCTTTGCGGGCGTGATGTCCCTCGGGGAATCGCTGACCAGCTCCTGGGAGCTGGTGGGCGGCGACACGATATCGAACGCAATTTCCACTTACTTGCGCGCCAATTACAACATCGTCCTGGTCGACTCCGACCTGGAAGAACTAAAGCTGTCACTGCTGGACCTGTCTGATCCGCACATGGAGCTGTCTGCGCGCGTCGTCGGTCGTGATGCCGTGACCGGTGGTGAGGCCGAGGCCACGATTTCAGCGCGCGAGATCTACGACGCGAGTGCCGAAAGTTCGAAACTGATCGTGGAGACGATCCTCTCGGCCCTAACCGCGGCGCCGCCGGAGATCTCCAATGATCTGGTCGAGACGGGGCTGACCCTGGTCGGAAGAGCTTCCTTGACAACCGGGCTCGACGTAGTCGTTCATGACGCGTGTGCGATTCCCGTAGCGCGCTCGGTGGTGGTCGAGACCGCTTCGGTAATCGGTGCGGCGAGAATCCTCAATCAGGTACCGGCGGGCGACTAGTCAGGTTCGGTCACCTTCTTCGATCGCGAGGATTTCCTTTGCGATTTGCCGGGTCTGCCAGTCCCTGTCCTCCGCAAGCCGGTGCAGCAGCTCCGTGGCCCGTGGATCATCCACGGCGGCGAGCGCCACTGCCACGCGGCGTCGGATAGCCGGTTTGTCCCTGGCCGCACGTTCGAGCACTTCGATCGAGTCGTCCCTTTCGAAGTTGGCGATAGCGGCCACGGCCGCCTCTCGGCATAAGGCATCGGGATGCTCGAGCGCGGCGTCGCGCAGCACCGGGTAGGTGGCCTCTTCGCGCTGCTCGCCCATTGCGAAAATGATCGCTTCGGCCACCAGAGGCTCTTTCTCCACGGCGAGGCGCGCAGCAAGAGAGTCACTGCCCATCCGGGCCGCCGCCTTGGCACCGGCCAGCCGAACCTCCGCTTCGGGGTCCTCCAGGGCGGTATCGATGGCCGGACCGTCGAGCCGTCCAAGGCGCATGCAGGCCGCGAGCGCCACTGCCCGGATGCGCCCGCACGGGTCGGCCAGGCCGGCCGCGGCCCGCTCAACGTCGCCACTGAAGCCGGCCTTGACGATTGCGGCCATGCGAGATAGTTCGTCCCTGCTGAGAGGGTCGATTCCCGCCCGGAGCTCGTCGCGCGACTGAGGCATGCGCATCCTGTTTTGGCTGGTGGGTGGAGGTGCGAAGGTCCAACCTTCGCAGGTGAACCTAGGATCTAGCGTAGTGGCGCCTCGGGCGCCGAGGGAACAGGCCCCGGGCCCGGATGGTGCAGGAGGAGAGGATGCCGGCCAAAAGCAAGCGTCCGCGCCGTCTGGTGGCGGTCGTGGTAACCGCCGCGGTCGGAGTCAGCATTGGTTCGACGCTGGCCTTCCTTCCGTTGTCTTCATTCTCGTTTTCCCCCGGCGACGCGATACCGGTCCAGAGGCAGATTCGCGTTTCCGGCGAGCCTGCCGTAAAGGGGCAAGGAAATATCCTGATGACGGATATTCTCCTTACGCAGCTAACGCCCCTGACCTGGTTCGTGGATCAGTTCAACTCGTCAGTGAACATCTACCCCGCCTCGGAGATCTTCGGAGGTACCGATCCGGCCCAGCTGAACAAGCTCCAGATCGGGCAAATGGTCGACTCGAAGACCGCCGCCGTCATGGCCGCATACAGCCTGGTTCATCTTCCTCTTCAGCAGATCGACGGAGCGCAGATCGTGGCCACGGTCGCAGGGGTTAGCTCGAAGCTGCATATAGGGGACGTGATCACCGCGGTGAACGGCAATCGGGTCAGCACCGCCCAAGCGGCCGCCAAGGCAGTCGAGGCTGCGGGTACGACCGTCTCGCTCTCCA
>JAJYPE010000271.1 GCA_021795585.1 Actinomycetes bacterium
CGGCGTCGTGGAGGAGAGCTCGGATCCGCGCTTCTCGGTCGGGGACCGGGTGGCGGTGACCGGATGGCGAGTCGGTGAGAGTTTCTGGGGTGGCTACTCGACCAACCAGCGCGTAAACCCGGATTACGCCATCAAGTTGCCCGACAGCCTCTCCACCTTCGAGGCCATGGCGCTCGGAACCGCGGGCCTGACGGCAATGCTGTCGATCATGGCCCTTGAGGACCATCACCTCTCCCCGGGTGGGGAGCACCCGGTTCTGGTGACCGGGGCCGCCGGCGGGGTCGGCTCCATCGCCGTGCTCGCCCTTTCCCGCCTGGGCTACAAGGTTGCCGCCTCCACCGGCCGCATGGAAGAGGAGCATTACTTGCGCGAGCTGGGCGCAACCGAGGTGGTTGCGCGCCAAGAGCTGTCTGAGCCGACCAACCGGCCGCTCGAGTCCGCCCGCTTTTCGGGTGCCATCGACAACGTCGGCGGCTCCACGCTGGGCCGTCTGCTGGGTCAGCTCGACCCCGGTGCCTCGGTTGCCTCCGTGGGGCTGGCGGGAGGCTCGGCTTTCAGCGCCAATGTCATGCCCTTCGTCGTGCGTGGCTGCAACATCCTGGGCATTGACTCCGCCACCTGCCCCAACACCCGCCGCTCCGCGGCCTGGACTCGCCTTGCCGAGGTGATACCCAGGGTGACTCTGGAGTCCCTCACCTCGGTCTACGGGCTGGACGACCTCGATCGGCTGGCCGACGAGATACTGGTCGGGCACGTCAAGGGGCGTGTGGTGATTGATGTGAACGCCTGATACCCCAGGGGGTATAGTGGAGGCATGAGAAAGCGCAACAACGGGCATTCATCGATCGAGGCCGACAACTGGGAGGCCTTCGATCGCGAGGTCCTGCAGTCAAAGGTTCCCGTCATCGTCGACTTCTGGGCCCCCTGGTGCGCCCCTTGCCGGATGGTCGCTCCCGAGCTGGAGGCGATCGCGGCCGGCAAAGGGGACGCGGTCAAGGTGGTCAAGGTGAACGTGGACAAGAACCGCGACGCGGCCTTCAAGTACCAGATCGCCTCGATACCCACCATCGCGCTATACCGGGACGGCGAATTGCGGCGCAAGAGCGTTGGCGCCAAGCCCGCGCGCATGATCGAGGCCGACCTGAAGCTGTGATCGGTCAGGCGATCCCCTGGGGGATGGCCGAAGCGTCCAGACCGATCAGCTCGCGCGCCGTCTCGAAGGCGTAACGATCCGTCATGCCACCCACGTAGATGACCACCTCGGCGAGGAGGTCCTCCTCGGAGATGCCCGGCTCGAAGCCGATCAGGCGCCGGGCGTGCTCGGGGCGGGAGGAGAGGTGCTCCACCAACAGCCGCAGCACGTTGATCACCTGCTGCGACTGGCGCTTGGACTCCGGCCGCAGATAGATGCGCTCGTAATTGAACGCCCGTAGCGCTCCCAGCACCTCGGCATCGGAGGCGCGCATGGCAACGTTTCCGGTCTCGCGCGCGCAGGAGGCCATGGCGTTGATGAAGAAGTCCAGCTGACCTGAGCGGGTGGTGCCCGCCGCGCCTCGAACCACCTCGGGAAGATCGGCGGTGTCCACGATGCCGGCACCTGCGGCGTCCTCCAGGTCGTGGGCGCAGTAGGCGATGCGGTCCGCCCAGGAGACCACCAGCCCCTCCGGCGTGGCCGGGGTCGGGCGGCTCCAGGAGTGGTTTCGGATACCGTCCAAAGTCTCTTCACAAAGGTTGAGGCGTGCCAGGACCCGGTCGGCGCCGATGATGGCGTGGTCGTATCCCCCGGGCATGAACACCGCCAGTGCATCCTCGCTGGCATGCCCTCCCGGACCGTGCCCGCAGTCGTGACCGAGGGCGATCGCTTCGGTAAGCTCCTCGTTGAGGCGCAGCCGCTTGGCGATGGAGCGAGCGACCTGGGCAACCTCCAGCGCGTGGGTGAGCCGTGTGCGCTGGTGATCCCTTGGAAAGACGAAAACCTGGGTCTTTCCCGCAAGGCGCCTGAAGGCGGCCGAGTGGATTATGCGGTCTCGGTCCTTCTCGAAACAGGTCCGATGCGGGTCTCCGGGCTCGGGGTTCGCTCGCCGCCCTCCTCCCTCGGCCCGGGATGCCGCCGGATTTAGGCCCTCCTCGGCCGCCTCACGGGCCGGACGATTGAAGTCGATCCCGGTGGCGATCGCCACTCCCGCCGAAGCATGGGCGTGCACGAGTCCGGCCCCGTCGTCCCAGCCGGCCATGGTGGCGGCCCAGGCGTTGGCTCGTAGCGTGGCTCCGTCCTGGCTCGTGGTCCTGCCCATGCCGGCGCCGCTGGTCCTCTTTGCTTCCAAAGCCGTGCCCGCCTCCCTCCTTTGACTCCAGGGTACTTACACCATGCTGGCCCCGGGCAGTGACAACGGCGCGGGTATGGGCCCCGGCGTCTGTGACCAATGACGCCGTGGATTCGTTGACGGGCGGGGGAATTGCCGATACGCTGGGGAAATGGCAACCAAGGACCAAAAGGACCGCTACAAGAAGTTCGTCGAGGCCGGCAAGACCGTCACCAAGTTGACCTCCGAGCGGGTCGAGGAGGTGGCCAGGGATCTCGTTCACCTCACAGAGGTGCAGCGTAACCAGGCCCAGGAGCTCCTGGACGATATTATGAAGCGTTCGAAAAAGAGCACCGAGTACATCGTCGACACGGTCAAGCGTGAGGTGGACAAGCAGCTCAAGAACGTCAAGTTCGCCAGCCATGAAGATCTCGCCGCTGTCAGCGAGCGCCTGAATCAGATGAAGTCGGACATCTCCTCGCTGGCCTCGCTGCGCGAGGAGCTGCGGAACGACGTGGTCAAGCTCTCCGAAGCGGTTGCCCACCTGGTGGTGGCGGCCAAGCCCGGCGCAGCGCCCAAGGAAGAGGCTGCGGACAAGCCGGCGGAGGAGGCTCCGGCTGGCGAGAGTTCCGCCGCTCCCGAAGCCGCGCCCGCTCCCGAAGCCGCCAAGCCAGCAGCCAAGCCCAAGGCCCCGGCCACGCGGCGGCCGGCCGCACGCCGGCCCAGG
>JAJYPE010000272.1 GCA_021795585.1 Actinomycetes bacterium
GAGAGCGGGGATGAGGCGCGGCTGCAGGGCGCCTTCGAGAGAGACCGCCTCCTTGCCGGCCAGATTGCCGCAACCAGGCCGCTCGCGATGAGCGAGCACGTGGCCCAGATGGCTGCGGCGATGGCGGCTGCGGCGGGTGCGCAAGGGCTGAGGGCCGACCTCGCACTCTGCCGAGGGGCGGCCGCACTGGCGGGGCTTAGGTCCGACGGCGAGATAACCAAGGAGCACCTGCTCGGCGTGGCTCCACTGGTATTCGCCCACCGCCGCCTCCACCCGCCCGAGGATGCGGGTGGCAAGAGCCTGGAGGAGAGGATCGAGGAGGGATTGCGCACCCTCGAGGCCGAACAGCCCCGCTCCGATGGCAGCTCCGGCCAAGCCGATCCTTCGCCCCACGACGCCCACGCCGGGAGCGAGCCCCCCGAACAGGGCTCCCCGCCGGACGGCACCGCACCGGGCGGTCCCGACCCCGGCGATGGAGACTCCGGCGCTGATCCCGGAATGAACAGGGCCTTTGGCTCCGCTGCGGAGGAAGTGGCCCTCTTCCGCCTGGCCCCGTTGTCGGATGCAAAGAGCGCCGGCGCAGTGGCGTCGCGGGCGGGGCGTGACCGCGGCGTCGTAGAAGGCCGCGGCCGTGTGATCGGTGATCGCGCGTTCGGTGAGTCCGGCGGCGAAATCGCGGTCGCGGCCACGTTGCGCACCGCCGCGCTGAGGCGCGCGCGAGGTGGCGGCACGGGTGCCGGGGCACTTGTTGTGGAGGAGGACCTGCGCGCCTCGCGCCGCCGCGATCGGGCCGGCCGCCTGGTGGTCATCGCGGTGGATGCCTCCAAGTCCATGCGCACGGTGCAAAGGATCTCCGAAACAAAAGCCGCGGTGCTTTCGCTGCTGATCGATGCCTATCAGCGGCGTGACAAGGTTGCGCTGGTGACCTTTGGCGGAGCCGGAGCGCGTCTTGTGCTGCGCCCGACGAGTTCGCCCGAGGTCGCCAAGGCTCGGCTCGAAGAGGTCGAGACCGGTGGCCTGACACCGCTCGGCCCGGGGCTGCGCGCGGCACGCGAGGTGGCACGCCCGGGATCGGCCCCGCTGGTTGTCGTGATAACGGATGGGCGTGCTACGGCTGCCGCCGGCGATGGGGCCTCCCCTTGGGAGGAAGCGCTCACGGAGGCGCGCGCCTTGCGCGACGAGCAGATCGAGGTGGTGGTCATCGACGTCGAAGAGGAGAAGGGGGCAATGGGCCTGGCCCTTCGCCTTGCCCAGGAGATGGGCGCGGGATACCGGCGCATGGCGGAACTCTCGGCGGGCACCCTGGAGCGTTCGGTGAGGGAGCTTCTCGGATGAGGGCGTCCAGGCGATGACCACGGCGCAATTGGAGGTGCTGGTCCTGGACATAGGCGGGACCGTTCTACGCGAAGGAGCGGGGATCGGCCCCGACGGCAACTTGGCGGTGGAGCTGCTGCCGGCGGTTGCGGAGGACCTTGCGACTTTGACGGGGAGCCTGCGAATTACCGCCGCGACCAACACCGCCTCGATGTCCTCCCGCGAGGTGCGCGAGCATCTCGACCGGGCGGGGATCGGGCGGTATTTCACCGAGATAGTGACTTCGTCCGATGTGGGTGCCGCCAAGCCGGATCCAACCACAGTGATCCGCGCCGCTCTGGCGGGCGGAGCGGGTGACATGGACGCGGTGCTTTTCATAGGAGACATGCCGACGGACGAGGAGGCTGCGCGACGAGCTGGGGTGCACTTCGCCCGCGTCCTGCCTGAGGGGATAGCAGCCACAGTGGAAAAGTGGCGGGAAGAGAGGAAACAATGACCGATACCAAAGCAACCGGCCTCGGGAATGGGGTGTACGACCGGTTCCCACCCGACGCCCGGGACGCCTTGGATGCGATCATCGACGCAAGGCGAGACGTGCGACGGCGCTTTCTCCCGGATCCGATACCGGGCGAGGTGATGGGCCACATTCTCGAGGCCGCGCACAAGGCCCCGTCGGTAGGCCTGTCCCAGCCCTGGGATTTCCTGATCATCACAGCCGAGGAGACGCGGGCAGCGGTGGCGGGACATGTGGAAGCGGAGCGTGCCAGGTATCAGGCCTCCCTGGCGCACGGCAGGGCCGGCAAGTTTTCCCAGCTGAAAATCCATGGGATCATGGAGGCTCCGGTCCTGCTGGTCGTAACCTCCACGCGCGAGCGGGGTGGCGCCAACGTCCTTGGCCGCTTTACCCAGGCCGAGGCAACCGAGTATTCGACTTGCCTCGCGATTCAAAACCTTTGGCTGGCGGCCCGTGCCGAGGGCGTCGGGGTGGGATGGGTCAGCTTCTATCGCCCGGAGGCGATTGCCGAGCTGTTGAGCCTGCCTCCGCACGTGAAGGCCCTTTCTCTGCTCTGCATGGGATATGTGGACGGCTTCGACGCGTCACCGGAGCTGGCGCTCTTCGATTGGGCATCACCGCGGCCCCTTTCCTGGGCCGTGCATTACGAGAGATGGGGGAATCAGGAGGTTTCACCTATGCAACAGGCACTTGATGCGATCGCTCCGCTCGATGCGGGGGCGATGGCTCTGACCGAGAAGCACCAGGCGTCGCTTACCAAGCCTGCCGGCTCGTTGGGGGTTCTGGAGACCCTCTCCGTGCAGCTGGCGGGGATAACCAAGGTCTCACCCCCGCGGATTCCCGAAGCCGCCACGGTTGCGATCTTTGCCGGCGACCACGGCGTGGTTAGCCAAGGCGTGACTCCCTGGCCCTCGGAGGTCACCGGCCAGATGGTGGCGAATTTCTTGGCAGGTGGCGCGGCAATCAACGCCATCGCGCGCCAAGTCGGTGCAGAAGTGGTGGTGGTGGACGTTGGTGTGGCCACCGAGCTGACCCCGGCCAAAGGCCTGATGCGCAGGAAGGTGCGGTCTGGAACCGGCGATATCGCCACCGGGCCGGCCATGAGCGAGTCCGAGGCCCGGCGCGCGGTCGAGATCGGTGTGGAGATTGCGCGAGAGCTGGTGGCGGCGGGAGCAAGGGTGCTCATCACCGGCGAG
>JAJYPE010000035.1 GCA_021795585.1 Actinomycetes bacterium
TCTCGACGACGAACCGGGGCCTGCTACCGGGCTTTCCGGCCTTTACCCGGGCGGGACTCTCACCCGCTGGGTTGATCCAGTTTTCAGGACGCAACATGTCCCCAATCCTAAGCCCAAATAACTGGCCCTCGGAGGCTAGGCGCGGGGCCTTCGGGCCAGCGAGCGGTTCATGTTCCCTGAGGTGAAGCCGGCGAGGTCCAAAGTCACGTAGCTGTAGCCGATCCGGCGCAGTTCGTCATCGACCTCGGAGGCCATCTCGGCACAGGCCAAAAGCTCGCCACGGCCGACCTCGATCCTGGCCGTCTCGCCGTAGTCCCGAACCCGGATTTCCTTGAAGCCGACCGAGCGCAGGTACCGCTCCGCCCGCTCCACGCGGGAAAGGGTCTCCAGGGTGATGGGAGTGCCATATGGGACTCGGGATGACAGGCACGCCGCCTGAGCCTTGTCCCAGTTGGGCAGCCCCAAGGCGCGCGCGTGCTCGCGGATCATCTCTTTGGTCATACCCGCCTCGAGCAGAGGAAAGCGCCCTCCGGCTCGGGCCGCGGCGCTCTGTCCGGGCCGATAATCCCCTTGATCCGAGGCGTTGACTCCGAGCACCACGACCGCCTCGTGCTCGTCCGCAATCGGGACAAGGGCCTCCATGAGTTCGCTCTTGCAGTAGAAACAGCGGAGCCCGTCATTCTTGAGGTACTCGTCGTTGGAGAACTCCGTGGTGGCAACCACCCGGTGCTGGATTCCCAGCTCCGCGGCCAACTTTTCGCACTCGTCGAGCTCGTCGCGTGGCAAAGATGGCGAGTCCGCGGTCACGGCCAGGGTCCGCCCGGGCAACACCCGCGCAGCGACGGCGGCCAGGTAGGTTGAGTCGACGCCACCCGAAAATCCCACCACCACGGCCTTGAACCCGGCGAGCACATCCTCCAGCTTCGCAACTGCGTTCTCGAGCTCGAAATCCATCAGTGAGAACCTAACCCGCGAACGGGAAATAGCTTCAGAAGGACGCTTCCAGGACCGATTCCACATCGCCGATCATGCCGGTGTAGAAGGGACCGAAATCCCCATAGATCGCGGAAGCTTCGTCGAAGCGCATCGTATAGACGACCGACTTGAGATCATCGGGGTGAGCCGCGAAAAGAGTCACACCCCACTCGTAGTCGTCAACGCCCGTCGATCCAGTGACCAGCTGTACGACCCGGCCGGCAAAGGCGCGGCCAGACTTCCCATGCGCATACATAAGCTGCTCGCGCTCCTCATATGGGAGCCTGTACCAGTTCGCCCCGTTCTCGCGGCGCTTGGACATCCCATAGAAGCAAACGTTGTACATGCCCGCAGGCGGCAGCACCGGATGCAGGCGAGGCTCCTTCCTCTCGGCAGGCATCCCGGCGGCGTACTCCGATACCTCGGTGATCGAGACATACGAGTCAACGACCACCAGGCCCGAGCGCTCAATGTCCCTCTGCCACTCCCGCAGCCGCACAAAACTCTCACCCAAGCCCAGGAAACCAACTCGCGCCTTATGGCCGAGCACGGTGAAGGGGATGACCTGATAGCCATCTTCGATTGCCGCCTTGCAGGCGGCCGCGGCCGCTGCCGCATCCAGCGACGCCCCGGCGTCGCAGAACAGGTGCAGCACCGACCAACCCGTCGTGGGCTTGTAGGCGTCCTCGGTGGTTGAGAGCCGCGGGAAAAGTACGTCCGCCAATCAAATACTCCTTGCTAGTGCCGCGCCAGTTTGCGCGCCGATCTCGTTACTCATCGTCGGTCGCCGACATGGGAAGGCCGGAGTCCAAGGCAAGCTCGCCGGTCGTGAGCTCGGCCTGGGCCGCAACTGCTCCCGCACGGAAGCCGGGCGGCGCCTCGGGCAGCGGGGTCGCCACCGGGCGATGCTGTCGATGCGACTCGACGACGGACTGGTGGTACCGCTCAATTTCAGCCATGAACACAGGGTCGTCGTAGGCCCTGCCGTCCACGATTGGCCCTTGATGCCGGTCGATTATCGCGGTTATATCCTCGCCGGTGACGGTCTTGTAGGTCTCCAGCGCATGCGCCACCGCCAGCACGTTGGATCTGTTGTCCTCCAGCAGATCCCTGACTCGGCGGTACAACTCGTCCAGCTTGGCCTCGATGCGGTCGGAAAGGACCTGTGGCACTGGCTTTTCGTCACGGCGACCACCGGGCCCCCGGCCGGTGGGGCGTGATGGCCCGGTTCCGGTGCGCTGGGCAACGGCGTGCGAGGAGATGGTGGATCCCATGCCCCAGTAGCCCTCCATCATGGTGGCCACTGCCGTCGCCGCCTCCAGGTCGCCGGAGACTCCCGAGGAATTGTCCCCCTCGAAGAAGAGCCTCTCACCGGCCAGTGAGGCAAGCGCGGACATGATGTCGACCTCGTACTCGGACCGCCACTTGGTGAAGAGGTCCTCGGTAGGAATCGAGGCCACCACACCAAGGAAGTTGGATGCCTTCTCTATGGTGGCAATGTCGATTGCCATGCGATTGCGCACCTTTGCCGAAGCCACGGCGTGACAAGCCTCGTGGACCGCCACCGCGTGGCGTTCCCGCTCGATGTACTCGACGTCGTCAGGCGGGCCGAACGCCTTCAGCTGCTTTGCGCGTATCACGTCGCGCCAAGTGACGCTGTCGCGCCCATCCCGAATGGCGATGATTAGGGACTCGTTCACCAAGTCTTTTATGGTGGCGCCGGTCGCATACGGAGTTATTGTTGCCAGCCGGTCCACCTGGTCCTCGGTAAGGGCATGGGAAACCTTGTCGAGGTAACCCTTGTAAGTTCGGATGCGGCCGGCCTTGGAAGGGTAGCCCACGCGGTAGATCCGGTCGATTCGCCCCGGGCGCAGCAGCGCCGGGTCGAGCGAGTCGGGCATGTTGGTCGCCATGATCACCAGGATGCGGTACTTGGGCGGAGCTTTGGGCTTGAGGCCCAGGGACCGACGAACCGTCCGATTGAAGAACCCTCGCGGCTTCTTCAGGCCCGACAGCTCTGTGAGAAGCGCCTGCAGCGTGCCTGTGTCGCCGCCCATGCCGCCCATGCCGCCGAAGCCGCCAACCACTCGGTTGATCACGCCGCGGCGTGGGCCCGGATCGGGCTCGTCCGCTTCGCCACCCGCGCCCGCCCTGAGAAGCTGGGAAGCGGTATTTGGATCGATATAACTGAGTCCGTTGCACGTCATGGCGTGACCGAAGAACTGGCTGGCCCCCGCAACCTGAGGCCCGGCCTGGGACGGCATCGACCGGCTGCCCAAGGAATCGGCCTCGTCGAAGAACACCACGACGCCGCCGTACCGGACCGCCAGCTTGCGCAGCTTGCGGAAGAGCCCTTTGACCTTGAGCACCCCGATACCCATGAACATGTTGATGAAGGCACCCGGGTCGACGAAGACGAAGGGCGTTTCCGTCTCCCCTGCCACCGCCTCGGCCATCAACGTCTTGCCGGTTCCCGGTGGTCCCCAGAGAAGGACGCCGCCGGGGACATAACCCCCATGCGCCTCGATGGTATCGGGATCGGTCAGGAAGATGAGGTTCTCTCGGATCCGCTCCAATACCGCGTCCTGACCCCAGACGTCGGAGAAGCGGGTCTTCACATCACCCGGGAAATAGACGTCGACGCCACCCTTTGACAGGAACCAGAAGAGCCCGACGAACTGCAGCAGGATAAATACAAAGGCGAAGGCGAGCTGCGCAAGGAGCGGCAGAGCGGAGAAGAATGCCGCCGGTGCCTGGAATAGCGCCGTGAAGACCGATAGATGGTAGTGCGCCGCGAGCACGAGATCGATCACAAACAGCACGCCGAAAATCTTCAGCGCCCGGGAGACCCGGAACTTGGTCCAGTCATCCGCCTTCTCTGCTGAGGCGTTGAAGCTCTTGAAAACGACCTCGCTGAAGAAGGTGTTCCACTCCGGCGAATGCTCCGAAACCAGGTAATGGACTTGGCGCACGAGTTCGACCGCGATCAACAGGACCAGCCACCATACGCTGGATGCCTCGTTGCTGATGCCGTCAGCCAGGGACATCAGTGGATTCTGCCCCATGGCGCCCGCCGTCAGGAAGGTGAAGATGAGCAGCAGCACAAGCAGGATCTTCACGCGGTCCCAAGCGGCAATCTTGGGGCGCGTCTTCATCTCGATGACCTCTTGGGGCGAAAAGTCGGGGCCATCCTGCGCCCCGCCCACGTTGGTGGGATCGTCCATCATTTGCTCCTAACACTCCAAGAGTTGACAATCTCGTTGATCACGGTCCGGTTTTGGCTGTAGCAGGCTGCCGAGCACCCCACGCCAATCAGGTAAACCCAGTTGGTGGTGGCATCCACCTCGGCAACCTGGTCAAGGACGGAGGTGGTGCCCGCGCTCTCCTTCACCCGGACCACCATCTTCGATCCGCGCATCCCTGACTTGGTCACGAATTCGCTGTAGCTGCTGGCCGAATAGCTCGCACCCGAGGTTGCGTTCGTCTTGGAAAGGGGATCCACGGGAAGCAGAAGCGTGCGCAGCGATGACAAGGAGAAGGTATCGTGCTGGGCGGGCGTCAGCTTGGTCGCTTGCACGATCCCGAAGGGGTGGGCGGAAAAGATCCCCGTAATCGCGGTCAAAGAGGCCTTGCGCTGGCCATAGAAGACATTCGCCCATTCACCCGACTCCAATAGAGCAAGTTGACTGGGGGTAATCTTCTGTTTTCCGCTCGAAAACACCATACTCGGACCGAAATCACTCCAGTTATTCGGCACCTTGAAATACATGTCGGTACCGTTGGGATTCACGTAATTAAAAAAGTTGTACTGGTTCGTCATACAGCCGGAAAGCAACACGGCGAGGAGCCCGAACAGCCCTGGCGTTACCACCCGTGAAGATGGGTGAAACTTGCCGAAGGTGGGAATCCACCTGCTGATGCGAGTGAATTCCTCGCGCAAACCTGCACCTCTGGGATTCCGGCGGCGAAAACCACTATCCCAACAGAATACGCGTCCAGGGCAATATTGGACAGCCTCGCCACCTGCGAATCTTCTGAGAGAACCTAGGTGCAGGGTTAACAAAAGGTGGGCGCGGCTAACCGCGCCCACCTTCCGAAATTACTCTCGACGGTGTCGAGAATCCTTTAGAAGTCCTCCATACCCGGGGCCGGAGCGGCCGCGGCGTGCGGCTCGGGCTTATCGACGACAACCGCCTCGGTGGTGAGGAAGAGAGCGGCGATGGAGGCGGCGTTCTGAAGCGCAGAACGCGTTACCTTCACTGCGTCGATGACGCCGCTGGCGAAGAGGTCCTGGTACTCGCCGGTGGCGGCGTTCAGGCCCTCGGCGGGGTTGGAAAGGCCCTTTACCTTCTCGACCACGACTCCGCCCTCGAGGCCTGCGTTCACGGCAATCTGCTTGAGCGGCTCCTCGACGGCCTTCGCAACGATGCGGGCACCAGTGGCCTCGTCACCCTCGAGCTTCTCAGCACGGTCCAGGATCGCGGCCTGGCTACGTAGAAGGGCTACGCCTCCGCCGGGGACAACGCCCTCCTCGATGGCGGCCTTGGTCGTGGAGACGGCATCCTCGATGCGATGCTTCTTCTCCTTCAGCTCCACCTCGGTGGCAGCGCCAACCTTGATGATGGCCACGCCCCCGGAGAGCTTGGCGAGGCGCTCCTGGAGCTTCTCGCGGTCGTAGTCCGAGTCGGTGTTCTCGATCTCGGTCTTGATCTGGTTCACACGGCCATGGATGTCGTCATCGCTCCCGGCCCCCTCGATGATGGTGGTCTCGTCCTTGGCGATCTCGACGCGGCGGGCGCGGCCAAGCAGGTCAAGAGTGGTGTTGTCCAGCTTGAGGCCGACCTCTTCGGAGATGACCTGGCCACCGGTCAGGATCGCAATGTCCTGCAGCATCGCCTTGCGACGCTCACCGAAGCCCGGGGCCTTGACGGCCACCGACTTGAAGGTTCCGCGAATCTTGTTCACGACCAGGGTCGCCAGCGCTTCGCCCTCGACATCCTCGGCGATCAGCACCAGCGGCTTGCCGGTCTGCATGACCTTCTCGAGAATGGGGAGCATGTCGCGCACCGTAGAGATCTTGGAGGAGACCAGGAGGATATATGGGTCGTCCAGGGAGGCGACCATCGACTCCGGATCGGTCACAAAGTAGGGCGAGATGTAGCCCTTGTCGAAGCGCATGCCCTCGACCAGGTCCATCTCCATTCCAAAGGTCTGCGACTCCTCGACGGTGATTACGCCATCCTTGCCAACGCGGTCGATGGCATCGGAGATGAGTCCACCGATCTCGGTGTCGGCAGCGGAGATAGACGCAACCTGAGCGATCTGGTCCTTGGAGTCGGTCTCGCGGGCGAAGCTCTTCAGTGAAGCCACCGCCGCCTCGACTGCCTCCTCGATGCCGCGCTTCAGGCCCATCGGGTTGGCACCCGCGGCCACGTTACGCAGCCCTTCGCGCACCATCGACCAAGCAAGGACTGTGGCGGTGGTGGTTCCGTCACCGGCGACGTCATCGGTCTTCTTGGCGACTTCCTTCACCAGCTCGGCACCGATGCGCTCGAAGGGGTCCTCGAGCTCAATCTCCTTGGCAATGGAGACACCGTCGTTGGTGATGGTGGGAGCACCCCACTTCTTCTCCAGGACGACGTTACGGCCCTTGGGGCCGAGCGTCACCCTGACTGCGTCGGCAAGCTGGTTCATGCCTGCTTCAAGGGCGCGACGCGCCTTCTCGTCAAAGGCAATCAGTTTTGGCATTTAGGGATCCCTCCATTGGGTTACCGTTTAGCACTCTCAATACTAGAGTGCTAACTTCCGGATCCTGCGGAGTCTCCAGCCAAAAAATAGCTAGAAGGCGCCGCCCGCGACCGCCGGGACGATGGAGACTACCTGGCCTGCGGCCACAGGGGTATCCACGCCGTCGAGGAAGCGCACATCCTCGTCAGCCAGGAAGACGTTCACGAATCGCCGCAGGTTGCCGCCGTCGTCGAAGAGCCGGTCCGCAAATCCGGGGTAGCTCTTGCCTAGCTCGGTCAGGACCTCCCCGACCGTCTTGCCCTCCACGGACACCTCGGAAACTCCGTCGGTGAGGCTGCGAAGCTGGGTGGGTACCCGCACGGTGATGGACACTATTTTGTGCTCCTTTGCGTCTTGAGGAATCCGAAGAACGAGTCGAGGGAGGGATCGATAGTGATCGTCGGGCCCGCCCCGGTCATCGCCTCGACGGTCTTGCGCCCGTTGCCCGTAATGTAGGCGACAGTCTTCTCGTCTTTGCCGATCACTCCATCGCGCGCAAGCTTGACCAGCGTAGCGATGGTGACACCACCCGCGGTCTCGGCAAAGATCCCCTCGGTCTGAGCCAGAAGGCGGATGCCGTCCAGCACCTCTTCATCGGTGACCGACCCGAAGGATCCGCCGGTCCGCCGCACGATGTCAAGGGCGTAGTAACCGTCGGCCGGGTTCCCAATGGCAAGGGACTTGGCAATGGTATCGGGCTTGACCGGGCGTATGACATCCACGCCGCTGGCGAACGCGGTCGCCACCGGCGAGCAGCCCGCCGCTTGAGCTCCCGAGATGCGCACCTTCGGCTCCTTATCAAGGAGCCCGACGCGATGGAGTTCCTGGAAACCCTTGTAGATCTTTGTGAGCTGGCTGCCCGAGGCGACCGGCACCACAACGTGGTCGGGAGCCTGCCAGCCCAGCTGCTCCGCGACCTCGAAGGCCAGAGTCTTGGAGCCTTCCCCGTAATAGGTGCGAACGTTCACGTTCACGAAGCCCCACTCCGGCTCCTCCGAGGCGATCTCGGCGCAAAGGCGGTTGACGTCGTCGTAGTTTCCCTCGATCGCCACCAGGTTGCCACCGTAGACGGCGGTGGTTGTTATCTTGGCGCGCTCGAGGTTGGCGGGGACGAACACGTAGGACTCCATGTTCGCCCAAGCGGCATGAGCGGCGACCGAGTTGGCAAGATTGCCCGTGGAGGCGCAAGCGGCGACCTTGAGGCCGAGTTCCCGGGCCCGCGTAAGCGCGACCGAGACCACCCGATCCTTGAAAGAGCCGGTTGGATTCAGCGTGTCGTTCTTAATCCAGAGATCGGAGAGTCCGAGCGCGTTGCCAAGGCGTTCGGCGCGCACCAGCGGCGTGAAGCCGGCGCCGAGAGAGACGTACTGATCGCCCTCGATTGGAAGCAGGTCACGATATCGCCAGATCGAGAGGGGTCCCTTGGCGATCGACTCGCGGCTGATATTCGCCGCAATGGCGTCATAGTCGTAGCGAACCTCGAGCGGACCAAAGCAGAACTCGCAGACGTGCAGCGCCTTGGCTTCGTAGGTTTGGCCGCATTCCTTGCACACCAAGCATTCCACGTATGACAATTCAGCCACACCTCCTCATCGATCGGGCATTGGCACCTGGTCGCTCGACTGGTTGCCGCGGCATCTTCGGGCCCGTCCCTACACCGCTCTTGATGATCTCGATTGTGAAAGTTCGATCGGGTCCCCCATTTTAGACAGCCGCGAGAATCAGGACGGCCGTCCCCAGCTGCGCGAGAAGACCGAAAGTCCCTGTTTGACGCACTCCGCAGCCTGGGCAAGTGACCTTTCCATGCCGAACTCCGCCGAGAGTTCCAGCAGCTCTACGCGCTCCGCACGTAGACGGCGCCTTCCCTCGTGGGTGGATGCGCCCGCAACGACCAGGCACCTCTTGCCGTGCTGGGCCGCCAGGGCTACCACGCTTCCCACCACCTTGCCGTTGAAGGACTCGTCATCGAGAAGGCCCTCGCCCGTTATAACCAGATCGGCGTCCTCGACCAGGTCGTCCAGGCCCAGGTATTCGGAGACGACCGAGAACCCTTCGACGATTTCAGCGCCTGCCGCCCAGAGCATTCCCGAAAGGCCGCCCGCCGCTCCTGCTCCGACCACACTCCGTGGATCACGTCCAAAGCGGCGAAGAAGCAGCTCGGCGCTTCCAGCCAGGCGTCGCTTGAGAAAGGCCACCTGGGCTGGAGTGGCACCTTTCTGCGGTGCGAACTCCTCGGCCGCGTCGACGTAGGTCGTACGAACGTCGACAGCCGCCGCCATCGATAGACCCGCCGGGATTGCGCGCGGCCCAAGCGCCTCGAGAGCGCCCATGCCGCCGTCGGTGGTTGCCGAGCCGCCACATCCCACCACTACGTGCTGTGCCCCCCGCTCGAATGCGGCCCGGATCATGATTCCTGTTCCGTATGTGCTGGCAGCCACGGGGTCGTTTCCTTCCGGACCCCCCAAAAGCGCCAAGCCGGAAGCGCGTGACATTTCCACAACGGCGTCGCCGCCAGGAAGAACGGAATACGATGCTGTGACCGGTCTCATCAGGGCATCGACCGTCTCGACCTCGACCTGCCTGCCATCGAGAGCCTCGATCAGGCCCTCGCCCCCGTCGGAGACGACCCGCCCGTCAACTGCCGCGACCGCCGAAAGTGCCGAGCGAGCCGCGGAAATGAACTCGCTGGAGGAAAGCGTCCCGCGGAACTTGTCGGGGAGGAGCAGGACTCGCACGTCATGCACTCTAGCCCCCATCGACCAGGTGCCCCGGGCCATACCAGCGCAACGGGCCGCGCTAGTTTCTAGTCGATGGCTGATTACTTCGTGGTATCGAATCGAGGGCCCTACAGCGCCTACTTGCAAGAAGGCCGGCCTGGCCTAAAGCGAGGCGCCGGAGGTCTGGTGACGGCGATGCTGCCGTTGGTACGCCAGGGCACAATGGCTTGGACATTCCCGATATCCACTGCAGCAGAGACTTCCGCCCTTTCGGAAGGGCTCTACGGCGAGGAGCTGCCGGGACTCGATCCAGTGCCCGTCGACCCGGACGACTACGACGGCGCCTACAACCGGATCTCGAACGAGATCCTCTGGTACATGAACCACGGGATGTTCTCCCTGAGCCGTACTCCCTCGTTTGACTCGCACTTCTACACGCATTGGAAGCAGTACAGCTCATACAACGAGGCCGTCGCCGTGCATCTGGCCGAAAAGCTTCCCCGAGGCGCAGTGGTTCTCCTGCAGGATTACCACTTGTTCTTGGTCCCCAAATTCCTGCGCTCCGTGCGTCCGGACCTACGCCTCTCGCTCTTCCTGCACACGCCGTTCGCCGATCCCGGGGAATTCTCGGTACTGCCTTCCTCGGTAGCATCCGAGCTGCTTGCCTCCCTGGGCGCCTTGGATCGCATGGGCTTTCACAGTCGTCGCTGGAAGGACAACTACCTCGCAACCGCGCAGGCAAACGGGGCCAGTCCCGCAAAGTCCGTGTGGGTTAGCCCACTTGGCTCGGACCTCGGCGAGCTCGAGGACGCATCGCGCATGCCTGCGGTGGCAACGCGTTCGGAGGAGCTCGCGGATCTGGCCAAAGGACGGCGCATCATCGGCAGAGTCGACCGAATGGAGCCGTCAAAAAACATCTTGAGAGGTATCGAGGCAGTGGTAGAACTCTTCAAGTTCTATCCATGGAAGATGCTTGAAGTCGTGCACATCGCCAATTGCTACCCGAGCCGGGGTGAGCTAAGCGACTACGCCTCCTACGCCACAGAGGTGCTTGCCGCCGCGGAGGAGGGGAACACCTACCTTCGGGCCATGGCCAAAATGCTCGGCTTCGAGCCACCGGGCGACCCGATCGAAGTCATGAGCATGGATGACTACGCCCTCTCGATTGCGCTGCTCCGCCACTCAGACGTCCTGCTGGTCAATCCGATCCGCGATGGCTTGAACCTCGTGGCCAGTGAGGGTCCGCTGCTCAACCTCAAGGACTGCCCATTGGTCCTCTCGCGCAACGCGGGCATCGCCGAAGTCGTCGATGGTGCGGCAGAGGTCGTCAACCCGTTCGACGTGCGGGAGACGGCCTTGGCACTCTTCTCTGCCCTACAGCTGGACATGGAGGAGCGCAAAACGAGGTCGGCGCGCCTCCGCGCCGCGCTTGCCGAGCACAGCCCGGCCCTTTGGATGGAAGCGCAGCTCTCCGGTTAAGAGAGCGAAAACTCACGGAGGAGCTGGTCCAGGACGAATGCGAGCTCATCCTGGTCCCTGACGTGAACTTCGCTCAGTCCAAGCAGCTCGGGCGGCGTCTCGAAGCCCCCTTGCACGAGTATGGCGACCCTTGGTTCGCCGGCCAGGCGCTGTTCGTGCATTATCTGGAACACCTCCAGATCGCCGTAGTCGTCGCCAGCAAACACGCACGGCGCTCCGTGCTCGAGAATGTCAAGCGCCGCTGTGCGCTTGCTCGGCGCTGACTCCGGGGCGATCTCAAACACCATTTTCCCCGCCAGGGCACTCAGACCGTGATTTGGCAGCACGCCGTCGATCCAGTCGAGGAGCGGCTCTCTCATTTCCGGCGCATTGCGATAGTGGAATGCGAGGGAAGCGCCCTTGTCTTCGAAGAGAATCCCGTCGACCGGAGCTTCGAGCCACTTTCCACGAACCTCGCCCAACATTGCGAGCTGCCCCTCGTCCAGGTTGGCCGTTGCAAGGACCCTCCCGTTGAGGTCGGCGCGAATCAGCCCGTATTGGCCGTATAGCTCAACCTGGCCCGTGCTGTCTTCCTCACTCAGGAAGGCGAGTTGCTCAGCGAGGAACCCGACGGACCTCCCCGAAATTATGGACAAGCGTGCTCGGGATGCGATGCGTTTTAGCACCCGCGCCATAGAGGGATGGGCGCGTGCTTGCGAAGGCACCGAGACTATGGGCGCTATCGTGCCATCGAAGTCCAGGATGAACGAGACCGCGCCGCCTGCGCGACCAAGCTCGGCTTTGGCCGCAGCAAGTTCCGCGTATACCTCAGCCGGCAACGTCGCTCCCCAGAACCACGTTCACGTCTGAAGGGTAGATATTGGGCAGTGGCGCCGCGCTTGTGAATGGCTTCGCCGCCGAAGCCGGTAGGCCGAGGAGCCGCGCAACCGCCTGTCCCGCCACTTGGAAGCCCGAGTAGTAATAGACGGTCGTCGTCGTCAAGTTGGAAACCGTCGCGTTGATGGGTACGACGACGTTGAAGTCGAGCCTTTGAAGCTTCGTCGTGATTAGGCCTGCTGCACCAGCGACGTTCGTCCCGTTTGCAACCCTCACGGTCACCTGGGCATTGGCAGGGTTTGCGCCGGCTGCAATCTTGGGCTGAGTCGTAGTTGTGACCACGATCGTCGTCGGCGGCGCGGTCGTCGCCGTGATGCTCGGCGCTTTTGTGGAAACAGGCTGGGGCACAACGGTCGTGGAGGGTGCAAGATCCGCCGCGGACGTCTTGCCTGCAACAAGGCCCCCGGTGTCTCGGAGGTTTCCGATGCCGAGGACGATTGCCAGGATCAGGCAAACACTGATGACAAGCGCGATCGTCTCACGACCAGTCCGGTGACCCGAGGGAGTTCCACCACTTGTCGCGCCTGAGGCGCCGATAGACTCCCTGTTCAGAGTGCGCCTGGCTGAGCTCTGCCGGGATTCGCGTACCACCGGGCGCTCCGGAACCGTGGGAGCGCTGCGTCGCTCGGCGGCGCGGTGCCGAGGCCGCTCCCTTATTGCACCAGCCGATGGCCGTGCCGGAGGTGCGGGCGACGACTCCGCCTTTTCCTCTGCCCCCAGGTTCCATTGCGGCGGCTCCCAGTCCAAGCCCCCCGACGCAAAATGGCGGCCAACGGGTCGGCGCTGCACACGGCCCGGCTCGCCATCGATCCTCTCGTCTGACGGCACCCGCGGAGCGGCGGCCGTCGACTGGAAATGCAGCGGTGGCTTCGGGCTCGATTTCCCGGTGACCGAACGCTTCTCGCCGACTTGCACCTCCTCCGGAGGACGTAGAGAGGGAGGACGACTAAAGCGCTCGAGGGAGGACCGAAGACCGCCGAGACCAGCATCGAGACGCCCGAGGCGCGGCCCTCGCTCCCTAGCCGCCGGAGGCTGGCTAGGAGCCTGAATCTCGACTTCCTCGATCTGGAAGAAGAAGAGCTTCGCCTTTTCGAGTAGCGCGGGCAAGGCTGGCGAAGCGGCGCTGTGGGCCGGCCTCATCGCCTGGCCCTCCTTGCGTTTGCGATCAAGCGGTCCACCCGTCTCGAGGTTCGTATCGGCGGAAGCCGCCGGATTCGGATCAACCGGACCAGTTCTTTCGATGGCTCGTGGTTCACGCCCTCCAGCAGGAGGCTCCGG